>DAOVJZ010000218.1 GCA_030632035.1 Granulosicoccaceae bacterium
AAAACAGTGTAGAGAAGAACTAATTTTAATGTAGAAAAATCAGAGATAAATTAAAAGGAGAACAAAACGAAATGGATACCTACGCTCGAATTTCGATCAGATTTTTTATGTTGATTTGTATTTTTACAAGCTCAGGCGTGATCGTTGCTGGAGAATCATCTGCTGACAAGGACATGATTAAAAGAGGGCAATACCTTATTCAGATTGGTGGCTGTAATGATTGCCACACGCCGGGATATCTAATGAATAGTGGTACCACTCCCATAGCCCAGTGGTTAACCGGAGACAGTTTTGGTTGGTTCGGGCCGTGGGGAACAACCTACCCACCAAATTTGCGATTATTTGTTCAGAACCTGACGGAAGCGCAGTGGATTAAAGAAGCGAAAACACTGAAACGCAGACCACCTATGCCATGGTTTAACCTGAATGCGATGAAGAATGAGGATTTGAAAGCGATGTACCACTTTATTAAATCCCTGGGTGCTCCAGGCAAGCAGGCTCCAGCATTTTTACCTCCTGGAAAACAACCACCCATGCCCTTTGCAACATTTCCGGCACCTCCGCCTGACAAGCAAGTGAAAAAATAATCCACTTATTTAATTATTTTAGTTCCTGTGAACGAAAAAATACCCACCACAATCGTGGCGGGTATTTTTCTGTTCAACGCTAACTTACAGGCTAGTCCAGGTTAATAACAAATATACAATCAAAAGTGATCTGGCCGTCAGAATCTAGCTTGGACAGATTCACCAAACCCGACAGTCTGACGTTACCCGATGCGTTCGCGTATTGATTGGTGCCGGACAGTATTCCATTGCCATCAGCTCCTGCACCGGTAACATGCGTAAAGCCCGGTGAGCCATGAAGCACTGGCATAACGGTCGTCTTGCCACGTGAGACGATAGTTGCCCCACCTGTAAAGTTAAAAAAAGTCGTACCGATCAGCTTTACGCCGCCTGACTCCATTGCTAGATCAGCAAGACAATCTGTGGCTGTACCCACTTGCAGGCCCGTAGACATGTCATGCAGTGCTACGTCAAAACAGGTGGCAGTCATTATTTGACTATCTTCTATCATTGGAATGTCTGCCATATAACCAGTAGCAGTTCCCTTTAGATTGAGTGTGAGTGTTTGCCCACCCTGATTGGCAGCATTTGCGTTGGTTAGAAGCAAGGCCATTGCAACCATGCATATAAATGTAATAATCCGGTTGCTGTGACGTAGACTGTTGTTTTTTCTGTTATCCATTGTTAAATCCTCCGTAATTGTTTTTCAGTCCCTTTAATCGGGACGTTAATGGTTGTTAAGTCACATTGCTCAGGCTGCAAGCACCGTGTCATCTATTGGCAATGACATGTCGCGTGACCATTCATTCCATGATCCATAGTAATTACGGATATGTTTGAAGCCGGCTATTTTTAATGCAACATAGGTATTTGCAGCACGTGCACCTTTGAAGCAGTAAATGATGATGTCGTCTTCAGGATGTAGTCCCATGTCGGCACATATTTCCCGGATGGCTTCCGGTGATTTAAAATGTGAAACGTAACCGCTGGCATCATTTTCCATGAAGTCATACCACTCGATCCATTTTGCACCAGGGATGCGTCCCTTGCGTGGCGCAAAGTCGACACCGTATGGTGATGAGCTTTCACCGATCCATTCCACTTTGTCACGATTGTCCAGTAATTTGATGTCGGAACTTTCAAGTGAATCCACCATCATATCTTTGGTAACCATAATCGAGTGATTGATTGCTGGAGTGAAGATGGTTGCTACCGGTGACACGTTTTCATCATTGGTTGGCAGTTTTTCCTGGCGCCAGGCGAAAAGGCCGCCGTCAAGAATGCCAACATCCTGATGACCCAGGTAACTCAACTGAAAGTAACCGCGACATGATCCGCCATAACGGGTGCTTAAATTATCTTCATAAATAATGACTTTTTTATCCAACGATATACCGGCTTCTGAAAACAGGCGTGTGAACTTTTCAGTCATCTCACGCAGGCCTTCTTCAGTGGTCATCGATAATTCAAAAAACATATCAGGAATGTTGACGGCTCCCGGGATATGGTCTTCAGCGTACTCTTCGGTATCGCGCACATCGACAATGGTAACTTTTCCTGCATCGAGCAGTTTTTTTGTTTCTGTTGCTGTATACATAATTTTGTTAGACATGATTATTTCTCCTTTTAAAGAAATTATTTTTTGTATGTTTTATTTAAGTTCAGACTTGTTGGTAATCGCTTTCACTGCGCTTTTGGTTGAAACAACCGCGTTTGCAAGATAGCGAAAGTTCACCAGGGCTGCTTCGTAACCATCACCTTCCGGAACTTGTGCGCCAGCCGTTGCGTCTTTTACGACGGCAACTTCAAAGCCCTGTTCCAGTAATTCACGTAGATGAGATTCAACACAGAGGTTGGCGGACATGCCGGCCAGGATCACTTTGTCGATTCCGCGTTTGCGTAATTGCAGGACCAGGTCGTTGGTATCCGGCCCATAGACTTTGTGTGGGCTGGTGATGACAGTTTTGCCATCTTTGATGTAGCGATTGTAGCGAGGCAACCAATCTGCACCGGAGTTATTAAATCCATCCAGGCTTAAGGCATCTTTGCGATCAAACATCTTGATGTTGTGCATTAACTTTTCCAATGCACCTTCAAAATGCCAGTCATGGTTGGTTGGATAGTAATAATGTGGTGAGACAAATACAGGGACATTATTTTTCTTGGCGGCCTTGAACAGGCTTTCAATGTTTTTAACTGTATTATTTTTAACCACACTCTTGCCAACCACACCCCAGGTCACACCCTTTTCGCTGAGGAAGTCATTTTGTGGATCTGTGATCACTATGGCCGTGCGCATGGGGTCAAAGCTCATCCCGGGATTGGGTAGCCCGGCAATTGCTGAAACCTGGCTGCTTACCAGCACAACGGCAATAATTAGCTGTATTACCAGTGTGTTTATCTTTTTCGTTTCCATGATATTTCTCCTTATGTAGTTTTTTCCATTTCCTCCTCCAGCAACCGAGTTGGCTTGCTGGTGTCTGAAATCATAGGAAACGATGCCCGTGGGAAATATGTCTGGATCGCCACAATTTATGTCCATTCGTCCAGAAGATTCAGATACAATCCTGTGAGTATTTAGAATAAGGATGCTTTGAATATGGATATATTGAATGAGGTTCTACAAAAGCTACGTCTGCACTCGGAGATTTTCCTGAATGCCAGGTTTTGCAATAAGTGGGTGGTTGATATCGAGCCTCTCGACCTGAAAGCCAGCTTTCATGTCATTGCGCACGGCGATTG
>DAOVJZ010000257.1 GCA_030632035.1 Granulosicoccaceae bacterium
AAAAATATGAATCCTAATCTTGCCAGACTCCAGCCTTATCCGTTTGAAAAACTTAATGCCTTAAAGCAAGGGGTGACTCCACCTGCGGATAAAAATCATATCGCGTTATCCATCGGTGAACCCAAACATAGTTCACCTGCTTTTGTGCTGGAGGAGATAACTACTAATTTGAAAGGAATTGGTTCATACCCTCTGACCAAAGGCTTGCCGGAATTACGTCAGGCCATCGTCGACTGGAATATCCAACGTTATCAATTGCCCGCTGACTCACTTGATGCAGAGAAAAATGTGTTACCCGTCAATGGTACACGCGAAGCTCTGTTTGCGTTTGCACAGGCTATTGTTGATCGTGCCAGTAACCCATTGGTGATGATGCCTAACCCGTTTTATCAAATTTACGAAGGGGCGGCCTTGCTTGCCGGTGCTGAACCCTTTTTTATGAACGCAACACAGGAAACCGGTTTTATTCCCGACTTTGATGCCGTTCCGGAAACCATCTGGCAACGTTGCCAATTACTTTATATTTGTTCACCCGGTAATCCAACCGGCGCTGTTATGTCGATTGAGACATTACAAAAAATTATTCAACTGGCTGACAAATACGATTTTGTGATCGCCTCGGATGAATGTTATTCAGAAATCTATTTTGATGAAAACCAGCCACCGCCCGGTATTCTTGAAGCCGCCCATAAAATGGGACGTGATGATTTTAAACGCTGTATTGCATTTAACAGTTTATCCAAACGTTCCAATCTCCCGGGTCTGCGTTCCGGTTTTGTTGCTGGTGATGCTGATCTGATTGCCGGTTTCCTGAAGTACAGAACCTATCACGGTTGTGTCCTGCCACCACCAACCCAGATGGCCAGTATCAAGGCATGGGGTGATGAAATTCACGTAAAAGAAAATCGGGCGCTGTATACGAAAAAGATTAATGACGTTTATACCTCGCTATCAAAAGTGATGACCGTTCCCAAACCGGAAGCCAGCTTTTACCTGTGGCCGGAAACCCCTATTGATGATACTGAATTTGCACGCGGCCTGTTTGCACAACAAAATATCACAGTCGTACCGGGACAATATCTCTCCCGAGTAGCGGATAACATCAATCCAGGTGAACGCCGTATCCGCATTGCTATGGTTGCACCACAAGAAGAATGCATGGATGCCGCTAATCGCCTGTGCCAGTACATCAATTCCCTTTAACCCCCATTCCTCATCAATTGGGCAGTTTTGCCCCGAAAATGCTACACTACGCCCGTTTTTAACCCTTGCCCAAATCTCAGGAGCCTGACGAGAATGAGTGACATGCAACAGATTATTGAAGAAGCCTTTGAACACCGCGCCGACATTACCCCACGTACCGTAGATACGCTGGTCAAGGAAGCCGTTAACGAAGCCATTATGATGCTCGACCGTGGTGAAAAACGTGTCGCAGAAAAAAAAGACGGTGACTGGGTAGTCAATGAATGGCTCAAAAAGGCCGTTCTGCTTTCTTTCCGTATTGAAGATAATCATTTTATGAAAGGTGGCTTCACCAATTATTATGACAAGGTGCCTTCAAAATATGCTGACATGAACTCACGCGAATTTCGTGAAACCGGTGTGCGTGTTGTACCGCCCGCCAGTGCACGTCGCGGTGCTTACATCGCACCCGGTGTTGTGTTGATGCCCTCCTATGTCAACATCGGTGCCTATATTGATAGCGGTGCAATGGTTGATACATGGGCAACCGTAGGTTCCTGTGCACAAATTGGTAAAAATGTTCACTTGTCGGGTGGAGTTGGCATTGGTGGCGTACTGGAGCCATTGCAAGCTGCACCAACAATTATCGGTGACAACTGTTTCATCGGCGCACGCTCCGAAGTGGTAGAAGGCGTGATTGTTGAAGACAACGCCGTGATCTCAATGGGTGTTTACATTGGCCAAAGCACCAAGATTTATAATCGTGCAACTGATGAAGTGACCTATGGTCGTATACCAGCCGGTTCGGTTGTTGTTTCCGGCAACCTGCCTTCCAAAGATGGCAAGTACAGTTTGTACTGTGCTGTGATCGTAAAACAGGTTGATGAAAAAACCCGTAGCAAGGTCGGGATTAACGAACTGTTGCGCGATATTTAATGACTACATTGTTTGGCATTAAAAATTGCGACACCGTACGCAAGGCACGCAAGTGGTTTGATGCCAATAACATTTCGTATCAGTTTCATGATGTGCGTGCCGATGGTCTGGAAAAATCTGATCTGACTAAATGGGTAAAACAGGTTGGCTGGGAGATCCTGCTTAATCGCCGCGGTACTACATGGCGTCAACTGGCAGATAAAGACAAGACCGATATTAACGAATCAAAAGCCATTCAACTCATGCTCACCCATCCGGCCATGATTAAAAGACCGGTCATGGTAAAGGGTAAAGTCGTACATGTGGGCTTTAACGAAAAAGAATACAAGGATCTACTACAATAACCGTCATGTCTGACACACTCGAACTTGCTATTGATCTTATCAGTCGCCAATCGG
>DAOVJZ010000044.1 GCA_030632035.1 Granulosicoccaceae bacterium
CAATGCAAATGATGTTGCCAACTACCCGGATGATTCAACAGAGAAAATGATCGAGGAAGTAAAAAAGATGGGTTACAGCTTTCCCTATTTATATGATGAGACACAGGCAACGGCCAAAGCCTACAAGGCGGCCTGCACCCCGGATTTTTTCCTGTTTGATGCAAACCAGCAACTGGCCTACCGCGGGCAATTTGATGACAGCCGCCCCAGGAATGACAAACCCTTGACCGGTGCCGATATGCGCTCTGCCATTGAATCCGTGCTGACTGGCAATCCCATCCCTGAAAGTGAACAAAAACCCAGCATGGGCTGTAATATCAAGTGGAAAGCAGGAAATGAACCGGACTATTTTGGATAAAAGCAATATATTCAATAAGTTATATCGAATGAATCTCTAAAGGAATCCCCTGAAAACCCGCTAAATACTCTAACAGATTTAGTTGGAGCAGGACGCCTCAACAAGGATCTTCAAGCAAGCAGTTTAAGATTCAGTTATTGCAAAAGTGAGGCCAGCAAATGTTAGAAAGCAATATAATACGTATTAGTCAGCAATCCATCCCACCCGTTAATGATTATTCAGAAGAAACTCTGGAAGAAATTATAGAAAGTCTTAACGAGGCTTTAGGTTCACTTCGGGAGCTGGAAAATAATTTTCCCAAAACCGGAACATCAGACTGAATAAGAAACACGGTGAGAAAATTATTATCTAGATTCAAACCATGACTAAACTGGACTCTACCAAGAAAGCCCCACTTATTAAGGCCGAACGAACATCAATTCGCCTTTTCACCACTCTGGTATTCATATCTTCTGCCGTCCTTGCCATACTTGTTTTCCTTATAGTTAGTAATCAGGCACGCAATGCAGCACTTGAGCTGCAGAAGAAATCACTATCACGAGTTATTAGTGTCGCTACTGATGGTGTGTTAACTGATCTAAGAGATGAACTAACTGTTATTGGTAATTCCCTGCAACATCGTCCGGAAATTCGACAAACCCTGAAGGAATTTTACAAGAATGGCAATTCATCATCACTTGTAGCTCAGCTCGATGACCCATTGGTTAATGGTTATGTCGGCGCCGTAGACATAGAGCTTGTAAAACTACGTATCTACAACAAAGACTATCGCTTTATCGCTGAAAGTAGTAGAGGGATGAAGGGGCTTAAAAAAAATCTCCCTGAATTTATCTCTACCAAGGCAAAAGTACGGGAAGGTGCCAACAGTCTCATGACTCTGGGTGGACTTTGGACAGACAATAATAGCAAAACAACGTTATATAGCCTCTTGCTCCCCATTGGGGGTTTTAAAGCTCTTGGTTACATAGAAGTTATTATTAATCCTGTTTTTAACCTGATTGAAGTTGGCAAGCTAACCCAAAAGCCTCTAACTATCTATAGCATGAAGGGTGAAAAAATCGAGGACTACTCCCCTATAAATAATTTAAATAAACTGACACTCGAAGAGATTGAATATACCTTGATAGGTGACGACAACAAAAATGCATTTCGTATGGTCCTACTCGACGATGTTAGTGAATTTAATCAGGAGATGGGGATTACTCGAATAACAGCTATTGCCAGCTTTGCCTCCCTCACTATTGTTGCAATTTTAATTGTGCTATCTCTCATGAACCGCTTCCTATTTAAGCCAATACAGCACATGACTAAACAGATGCAACGAGTGACAGATGGTGAACTCTCAATAAAGGTTGATGACCGTGGCCTTAAGGATTTTCATGACCTCGCCCTGAACTTTAATACCATGAGAAAGATGGTAGAGAATAGTATGCAAACACTTGAGCAGATGTCTCTCAAAGATCCCCTCACGGGTATCGGTAATCGCCGCATTTTTGACCAGACGCTCAAACATGAGTGGCTAAACTATATGAGGAACGGGAAACCCCTCTCATTAATTATCTTTGATATCGACTTCTTTAAACAGTTTAATGATCTCTATGGACACCAGAAAGGTGATAAGTGTATTCAACAAGTGGCACAAGTAATATCCAAGGCAATCTATCGTCCATCAGATATTGCCTGCCGTTATGGGGGGGAAGAGTTTACCCTTATCCTCCCTGATACCACGCTCGAAGGCGCACTCTATATTGCTGGATTAGTTCGTCAATTAATAGATGAGCTTAGAATTCCTCACAGAAAATCACTGGTATCAGACTTCATCACCTTGAGCATGGGCATCGCAACAACCCCTCTTGAAGGTGTCGACTCAGCTGAGGAGCTCATCAAGGCTGCTGATACTGCTCTCTATCTGGCAAAAGAAAAAGGACGTAACCAGGTGAGAACTACTAAAGATTAGGACATAACAATATTCTATGAAAATAATACATAAAGAGAGGAAATCATGAACCCAAGATTACTACTTATACCACTAATCCTTATTGCTTCATTCAATGTCTATGCTGAAAAACCACTCGCCCCAAAATCACTTGAAGGTACAACAGTAATAACCACTGATGATATCTATAAGCTAGCTGCTTCCAAGCCCAACCTTGTCATTATTGATTCTCGCCGCAAAGAAGAGTATGAAAAAGGACATATCGAGGGAAGTATTAGCCTACTCAATACCAAAATGACTCAGGATAATCTTAAAAAACTCGTTGCTACCACTGATACCCCTGTTATCTTTTATTGTAATGGAGCTCGCTGCATGCGTAGCTACAATGCCTCTAAAGTGGCTGTCGATTGGGGTTATAAAAATATCTACTGGTTCCGTGGCGGCTGGAAAGAATGGAAAAACAAGGGGATGCCGATTAGCCTCCAATAGCTGTCCACAACCCGAGTCTGGATAAGCATTGTCAGTACCTTGCTACTTTCTAGTGAGGTTATATCCAGACTCTTGACCTGTAGAATTGAGTCCAGAGCTCTATAGATTATAGATTCAATGCAAAAACCTGATAAGTTAAGATAAAATCGGGGAGAGGGTAGTTATTATATCTTGATATAACTCCAACCCTGCTGTCTCTTCTCAATCACCTCACCCAATGCAGAAGGTACAACTTGTGCTTCGGGCAGTAATTCTACATTCCTCAACTTATCCTTGTTAAGACGATTCAGGGTTTCTTTACATGCATTGAAGGTAATATTGCTATAACGAGCTGTTAATTCACGCAAGCGTTTTGCAAAAGGTGTTGTTGTAGAAACAAGATTAATACCTCTGGCATTAGTAAGAATACTCATTTCAAGGCTTTTTTGGTTTGCCGCATATTTTTTCAATAACTGCTCTGTTTCATTCAGCATGATATCGAGTCTGATGGGATCATCTGTTGTTACATGAATCATTAAACGTGCTACCTGCTCATTACTATTAATGAGATTGTTTTGTTCTGTTATTTCAGCAAATTCTATTAGCCCTTTAGTCGGATTTAAATAATCTTGTATACCCCAACCAACAACAATACCAATGGCTAATATAAAGCTGGCAACATATAAATTAATCCCTCGTGAATTATTGGTGTTTATATGCCTTTGTGGTTTAACAGGAACAGGAATGTCCTTATATGCATTTTTAACCAATTCCCGAATATTGCGTAACTTCATAACCCGGGTCTTTAATTCTTGATCATTATCCATATCGGAAATCAATTCATTTTTTTCGCGATCATCCAGTTCGCCATCAATAAAAGAATTTATAATACTATCTGAATAATCTTTTTCTTGTGTCATTGTATTTCTCTCAATGGATAAATATTACTACTTGTAGACTGCGCATGTTGTTCCAGCACGATACTGGCCAGTGCCTTGCGTGCACGCGATAACCGACTCATCACCGTACCAATAGGTACTTCCAATACCTCAGCCACTTCGGCATAAGAGGCATCATTCAAATCAACCAGCGTAATCACTTGTCGTTGCCCCATCGGTAGCCGTGCTACCGCACTTTGTACCCTGACAGTCATATTCTGTAATTCATAAGCTTCTTCTGGTGAACTGCCTTCATAAACAAGCTCATCATCAGCCACATCAACATGATGGTATTGCTTGCGCAAATAATCTTTCCAGCAGTTGTTCATAATCCGGTATAGCCACCCATTCAGGGCACTGTGATCATAGAGCCTGTCTACGTTCCTGATAGCCTTCTCCAGGCTCTCCTGCACCAGGTCGTCAGCCAAGGCTGAATCATGGCACCACGCATAGGCGATTCGATACAAACGCTCTCGGCTCTCCTCTAGACGCGAATATAACCATTTGTTTTTACAGAAGAATTTACTTAAGCCCACTTGTCTCACTGCTCCCCACAACACGAGTCTGACCACTATATATCAAGACGTGACAACATCTCAATTTATTCCCGGTTTAGTTCAATCAATATGGAATACCTCTGCAAGAAAGTGGACATAAATTCCCGAACACAACAGATAAATAACCCTCAAGTTGGGAAGAAATTCTATAGAAATTAATAACTAAAAATAAAAGCAGTCATGAAAGAAAAGACAGTCATATGCTTGCATTTTTTATTGCTCAGAATATTTGTATCTTTATTTTTCTCTGTTCTTATCTGACAAGGCTTTCAGGAAACTGACAATATCATTCACCTGTTGCTCCTTGAGTTTCTTGTTCAATTGTAACTTAGCCATGGTGCGCACTGCATCAGGAAGTGTGGTTATTCTCCCATCATGAAAATACGGTGCCGTCAGTGCCACATTACGCAGAGAAGCCACCTTGAAAACCATGCGATCTTCTTCATCCTTTGACAGAGCATACACACCTTGGTCAGATTGGTTGGCATAAGGATTTTTCTTGCCTAGTTTCTCAAAGGTTTCACCACCAAGCAAAACACCATCATGGCACGATACACAATTAACCTTGATAAAGGTTGCAAGACCTTGCTGTTCTGTTGATGTTAATGCCTGTTTATCCCCTTTCAGAAAATCATCAAAACGACTGGGGGTTTTTAAAGTGTGCTCAAAAGAGGCAATGGCCTCAGCAATGTTTTGATAAGTGATTGCCTGTTTATCATTTGGAAAAGCTGAAGAAAATTCAGAACGATATTCAGCAATCCCCTGAATCTTTTTTACAACTGATTGCTCATCCGGCATGCCCATCTCAATCGGATTCAGGATAGGGCCCTTGGCCTGTTCTACCAGATTTTCTGCACGACCATCCCAGAACTGATCACTATGCCAACCTGCATTTAACACAGTCGGACTATTACGTGTCCCAACCTGCCCTTTTGCACCAGGCGAAACTGGCAGGTTATCAACACCGGCAAAACCATTTTCCAGTTTGTGACAACTGGAACAGGACTGGGTATTATTAATTGACAAGCGTTTTTCAAAAAAGAGTTTCTTTCCTAACGCGATACGATCTGGTGTATCGTTTTCTTCGCCTGGCATGGTATCTGGCAACGGTTCAAAAATCTCTTGTGCCTCCTTTAAAAGGCGATCACTATCAATAGCAAAAACTGTGCTTGTTACTACACAAAAGCTTATAGCAATAATCTTGGTAATATATTTCATGTTTAACTCCAACCTGTTTCACAAGACAATAAAATATTAATGAACCATAATGTTATTTATGTTTATTCGTGCCAGTTACACCGGCAGTCAATGTGAAACGCATAGCCTCTTCCATATTCATATCCAGTGGTCGAACCGCACTTCGCGGCACTAATACCGCATAACCACCAATCATATAACTCAAGGGGAAATAGACCAGCACACTGCCTTCTTCCCGAAAATCTTCCGGCAATTGTTCCATGTCTGCCTGGGTGACAAAACCAATTACCTGCATACCGGTATCTCCGATAGACACAGCAACTACCTGCTCAAATTCTCTTTTTTTAGTCGGTGAGAAATAATCAAAAAAGTCTCGCATTGCCCGATATACTGATTTAATCAATGGCATGTGATAAAGAATTTGCTCACCCTTGGCAAATAACCGTTGCACCAGATAAGCATGCATTAACAAACCCACCAAAAACACCACAATGAAACCAACGATCAACCCCATGCCGGGCCAGTATAAACCTTCGGGAAGAACCATACGGATCATATCACCTAGCATGGACTCTGCTGTTACCGCAAACCAATAGAGAAGATAGAGTGTAAGTACAACGGGTAAGATTGTTACCAGTCCGGTAAGAATATTTCTGCCTATAAATCTCACCATATTAATGTCCTCCCTTTAAGGATTGATTACTGGTGAGTATATTACTTTCTGATGTGTTCCACTAATCCCCTGAAAATCAGGTTGATTTTACTTGTTTAATTCTCATCGAAAAATTCATTTTCAATTGGTGTATCTGTTGCATTTCCCCATTCACAATACCCTGCTGCATAACCTTTAACATTTTTGAAGCCAAGATGTTTCAATACCTGATAAGTATGTGCCGATCGAAAATGTGTCTGACAATAAACAATAACCTCTTTTTCTGGCACAATACCTCGTCTGGTGAAATTTTCCATTAGAGCATTTCTATCATATAACCTGAAATTATCGTCTTCATTGATATTATTCATCCAGTCAAGATGCACAGCCCCGGGAATTTTTCCACCACGATCTGTTATTAGCAATTCATTGGTAAACTCTTCAACCAAACGCGTATCCAGAATAACTGCATTGGGATCATCCAGTTTGCTCTTTATGTATTCAGTAGTCGCATTGTAACTTCCTGTTTGCTTTACCTTGTAATCAGACGCTACAGGTGTATTGGGCTCTGTTTCAATTGGTAACCCCGTATCTTTCCATCCATGCCAACCACCATTGATCATTGAATAATTTTTATGGCCGATCTCTTCAAGAGTCCAGCATAGACGGCTGGCCATTGGATTGTGTTGTGAATCATAAATTACGACATGATGCTCAGGCTTCAGGCTGGTTTCTGAAAGGGCTTTTGATAACACATCATCAGGTGGGATATCACAATCAACATCTTTATGTGCATACACAATTTTTGGGTAGGCTAAATGAACAGCACCAGGGACATGACCTTCCTTGTAAACCTGTGGAATCGAAATATCAATAACCAGCAGATTTTCATCACCAAGATGCGCCTCAAGTTCTTCTGCTTCTATAAAAAGAGCTAAATCAGGCAACATATTTTACTCACTCATCAATACTAAACCTTTCGAATTATAGTAGATTGAATAATAAAGAAAGGGCTTCAAAGTAAAAAAACAGAAATTACACTGATGCATTTAAACAGTATCCAGAAGAAGGAAACTACTTCTCCCACTCTTCAGTGGGTGCCGCTTCTTTTTTAGTCCGCATTAAGCGTCGCGCTTCCTGCTCATTTTCAGCAAACATCATTTTAATAATCGAGTTATCACCTTCTGGCATTTCCTTACGCAAGGCTTTACATAGTTTATTGGCCTCAGGAAATTTTTCCCTGCTATCAACCAACTCGGGCTTGATGTTCTTTTGTTCAGAGATATGGAATATAAAATATGGCATTTAAATTAAGACTCTGTTTATTCAGTCTGAACAGAATTATATCAGAACTATTTTAAATAAAGGTGTCCTGTAAAAATTAAAAAACCTTGCGCACCTAATATACAGGGACTTGTACTCCCCTGTGGGGTATAAATTCTGGTAGTTAAATATTTTTATCAACTAATAAAAAAGGGGAGCTAATAGCCCCCCCTTTCTTTAAGCAATAATAATATTAGCTTATTTGTAGAAACTGATCATTTTTTCCAGCGAATCTACTTTAATCTTGTCAGCCATACCTGCGCAACCAAATGCTTCATAACGCGCCTGACAAATATCTTTCATACCCTTGGTAGCTTCCTTAAGGAATTTACGTGGGTCAAAGTTAGCCGGATTTTCAGACAAATGCTTACGAACAGAGCCGGTAGAAGCCATACGCAGGTCGGTATCGATGTTAACTTTACGTACACCATTTTTGATACCTTCAACGATTTCTTCAACTGGTACACCATAGGTTTGACCCATGTCACCACCGTAGCTATTAATAACCTTCAACCAGTCCTGAGGCACAGAAGAAGAACCATGCATAACCAGGTGAGTGTTAGGAATACGAGCATTGATTTCCTTGATACGGTCAATACGCAGAATTTCACCTGTAGGTTCCTGAGTGAACTTATACGCGCCATGAGAAGTACCAATCGCAATGGCCAGCGCATCAACACCGGTTTGTTCTACGAAGTCAGCCGCTTCTTCAACACCGGTTAACAGTTGATCCATGTCCAGCTTACCTTCTGCACCATGACCATCTTCTTCACCCATTTCACCGGTTTCCAGTGACCCCAGACAACCCAGCTCACCTTCAACAGAGACGCCGCCAGCATGAGCCATTTTTACAACTTCTTTGGTCACGTTAACATTGTATTCAAAACTTGAAGGCGTTTTCATATCGGCTTCTAATGAACCGTCCATCATCACTGAGCTAAAACCGGACTGGATAGAACGCAAGCAAACTGCTGGTTCTGAGCCGTGATCCTGATGCATAACAACTGGAATGTGTGGATACATTTCGATTGCTGCGCTAATCAGATGGCGCAGGAAAGGTTCGCCTGCATAAGAACGCGCACCAGCAGAACCTTGCATAATGACCGGGCTATTGGTTTCATTCGCTGCCATCATAATGGCATGGACTTGTTCCATGTTGTTAACGTTAAATGCTGGCATGCCATAACTGTTCTCAGCGGCATGATCCAACAGTTGTCTCATTGATATTAGGGCCATCTCGACCTCCTTAATAGTCTTAGTAGTTCAAAAATATTGTTTAATTTAATTCCAAGGCATCCCTGACACCTTGTTCAAATTCTTATTCAGGGACTATCATGTCACCTACACGTAAAATCTTCATGGAATTGGTTCCACCCTCCACACCCGTCAGATCACCACGCGTTACTATTACCAAATCACCGTCCCTTACTGCGCCTCTCCTTTTTAATTCATCAATCGCTTCCTGCGTTACTTCAATATAGTTATCAGTAGAAACTTCGAAATCAAAACTGACTGGATATACACCGCGATAAAGAGTGACCTTACGGCGAGTATCTACGTGACGCGTCAAGGCGTAGATAGGGATACCGGAACTGATGCGTGACATCCAAAGTGGTGTTGAACCCGTCTCCGTGAGTGATGCAATTGCCTTTACGTCCAGATGGTTTGCTGTATACATGGCTGCCATAGCAATAGCTTCGTCAATATCTTCAAAACGGGTATTAATGCGATGATCAGATTTAGTTACCAAACGTTGTTTCTCGGCACCACGGCAAACACGAGCCATGGCTTCAATCGTCTTGTCAGGGTATTTACCGGTTGCAGTTTCAGCCGATAACATTACAGCATCGGTACCATCCAGTACCGCATTGGCTACATCAAATACTTCCGCACGTGTTGGAATCGGGTTTTCTTTCATTGATTCCATCATCTGGGTAGCGGTAATAGCTAC
>DAOVJZ010000205.1 GCA_030632035.1 Granulosicoccaceae bacterium
GAACACTAAATAGATTTAATAAATATTACACATAAAACCTCATGGTGAACAAATATTTGTATTTTTTAAAATAGAAATGTTTTTCCTCTGTGTGCTCTGTGCCTCTGCGGTGAATAATTCTTTCTGCCTAACCCTGAAGCCTACTTCCACTTGATTGAGCAGCCCATACTCGGAATTTGATTTTCAGGCCCAGACCCAGTCAATGCGACCTGTTTCATGGCATCAAATAAATCACGCTTAACATCATCTGCCGCTGCTTCTTTTCGACTCTCATCCAGACGTCCACGATATTGCAACTGCATTGATTTATTGTAACCAAAGAAATCAGGGGTACAGACCGCGCCATAAGCTTTAGCTACATCCTGCGTCTCATCCAGTAGATAAGGAAACGGAAAGTCATACTCTTTGGCTATTTTCTGCATATTCTCGAATGAATCTTCAGCGTACTCTGCCGGATCATTCGACATAATAGCAACCGTATTCACACCATAATCCATCAACTCTCTGGTATCACGTACAATACGGTCACGAATTGATTTTACATAAGGACAGTGATTACAGATAAACATAACCAGTAAGCCATTTTCTCCGCGTGCACTTTCCGGTGTCCAGATTTTTCCATCCACACCAGGCAAAGAAAAATCAACAACAGGTTGATCAAAATCACATACAGGGGTTTCAAGTGATACCATATTTTCTCTCTCTAAAAAATCTTACTTAATAAAATCTACCCATAAGTAGATAAACTCAGCTATCTCAATGTTTTTTTACGCCTGACTCTCGCACAAAAATACCAGCCAATCTGGAGAAAATCATGCCAACTCCGTAGCTACTTACGTCCTTTTTGGCTCTTGAATTCGTAGAAAAGATCCCCATATACTGTTAAAATGGTGGATTCCGTCCGGCACAATCAGTTTTTAATTATTGATAAGGCATACATCAATATTATACACACAGATATATACGCGGATTCACAGACAATATTTTTGGCAAGTAATATTTATTATGGGTAATTCTATGGCATCTCCTCTGTTGGAACAAGACAAACAATCACGTCTTAAAACCCTCATTGCTAAGGGAAAAGAGCAAGGCTTCCTCACCTATACAGAGGTTAACGACCATTTGCCTGAAGGTATTGTCGATCCTACGCAAATAGAAGACATTATTAATACCATTAACGATATGGGCATCAGGGTACTGGAAACAGCACCTGAAGCTGAATCACTGGTACTAACAGATGCATCAGTAAGTGAAGCCGATGATGAAACCACTGAAGAAGCCGTTGCTGCACTAGCATCCATTGAGACAGAACTAGGCCGCACCACCGACCCCGTGCGCATGTACATGCGTGAAATGGGTAGCGTAGAACTACTGACACGCGAAGGTGAAATCGAAATAGCCAAACGTATCGAAGAAGGTTTAAAACAGGTACTGCATGCACTGGCAACTAATCCTACAACTGTCGGCAACACTATTAAGGTATGGGAAAACGTCCAGGCAGGAGAAAACCGCCTTAACGAACTGATTGTTGATTTCCACAAAAGTGACGAAGAACTGGATCGACTCGCCGCTGAGGCACTGCAACGCGCAGCCAAAGAAGCAGAAATGGCTGCCGCAGGTAACCCTGTGAAAAAAGATGATGTCGTTGATACCGGCCCTGATATCGAAAAAGTTAAAAAGATTTTTTCCAAAGTAAAACGCGTGCATACCCGCTGCCTGCATATCATTGAGAATAAAGACAGCAAACCCGAAGAAATCAAAAAAGCCCGTACTGCCATGTCCGGCGCTTTCCTTGAATTCAAATATGCACCGGTACTGATCACTCGCCTAACCCGTGAGCTTCATACCACAATTAACCGTGTTCGCCAGCTGGAACGACACATTCTTAGTCTTGCAGTAAACAAAGCACACATGCCACGCAAGATAATGATTACCACCTTCCCGCAAAATGAAGTCAACACCAGCTGGGTAGACCAGTATTGCCAGGGCCATGAATACTCGGAAAAACTCAAAGAGCTGGCGCCAGACATTAAAATTACCCAGCAAAAACTGGCCGTTATTGAAAAAGAATTTGGTTTAACCATTTCAGACATTAAAGAAATCAATCGCAAAATGTCGATTGGTGAAGCCAAAGCTCGTCGCGCCAAAAAAGAAATGGTGGAAGCCAACCTGCGCCTGGTTATTTCAATTGCAAAAAAATACACCAACCGTGGCCTGCAGTTCCTCGATTTAATCCAGGAAGGCAACATTGGCCTGATGAAAGCGGTAGACAAGTTTGAATACCGTCGTGGTTACAAATTCTCCACCTATGCAACATGGTGGATTCGCCAGGCAATCACCCGCTCAATTGCTGACCAGGCACGCACTATCCGCATTCCTGTTCACATGATTGAAACCATCAATAAACTCAATCGCATTTTCCGCCAGATGCTTCAGGAAATGGGCCGCGAACCCACACCGGAAGAACTCGCAGAAAAAATGGAAATGCCGGAAGACAAGGTACGTAAAGTGCTTAAAATTGCCAAAGAACCTATCTCTATGGAAACACCCATCGGTGACGATGAAGATTCACATCTTGGCGACTTTATTGAAGACCTTAACATTATGGCACCCATGGACTCAGCCACCGGTGAATCACTGCGCGAATCCACACGCGACATTCTCACCACATTAACCGCCCGCGAGGCCAAAGTTCTGTGCATGCGTTTTGGTATCGATATGAATACCGACCACACACTGGAAGAAGTCGGCAAGCAGTTTGATGTAACACGTGAACGTATTCGCCAGATCGAAGCCAAAGCATTACGCAAACTTCGCCACCCCAGCCGCGCAGAAAACTTGCGTAGCTTCCTGGGCAATGACGAAGAATAGTCAGATTAAGTAAAGCTCAGAAATTACTACTGACATCCATCACAAAGCTATATAGAATACGCGCCTGCTTCAATGTTTGAAGCAGGCGCGATAGTATTTAAAACAAGGGCCTGTAGCTCAGCTGGTTAGAGCATCCGACTCATAATCGGCAGGTCGAAGGTTCGAGTCCTTCCAGGCCCACCATTTATTCCCCTTCTCGGCATTGCCGACTCTTGATAATAACTTTCCTTGTTATAGTGATAAGCCGCGTATCATGCGGGCTTCAGCCCTTATTGATTAACTCGTACCAGTTGAGTCAGGTGGCCCTAGCTTGATAGCTTGGACTATATTTCCTTTATACGTTTACCAGTGGAATTTGAAAGCCACTGTTTATGGGGCTCCACCCTCGTAACGAAAGTCGTGTAGGTTTAAAACACACTCAAAAAGTGCTGCAACCTCTATGTGAGGCATTTGCATTATCAATACTTTTACATAATTATCGTTATATGTTTGTTTTTATTGTAAAAACTAACAGCACGCGTATGATATTGACGTAATTAAATACGTCAAATAGGACACCTATTTGTAGTTATGAATAAAAAGGAACTAATATGGCATCTTTAGATTTTGAAAGTGAAAATAGAAATTTCAGAGAGTGGTACGCGCAATC
>DAOVJZ010000091.1 GCA_030632035.1 Granulosicoccaceae bacterium
CGTGGGTGCAGGCCAATAGAGGGTTCGTCCAGCACATACATGACACCGACCAGCCCGGCACCAATCTGGCTGGCTAAGCGAATACGTTGTGCCTCACCACCAGACAGGGTGTCGGCCTTGCGTTCCAGTGATAGATATTCCAGCCCTACATTAACCAGAAAGCCAAGCCGTTCACGCAGTTCTTTTAGAATCTTGATGGCAATTTCATTACGCCAACCGGGCAGGGTCAGGTTTTCAAAAAAGTTGAGCGCCTTGCCGATAGGCAGACGAGTGATTTCCGGTAAGGTTTGTTCAGCTACATACACATGCCGTGCGGCACGCGTTAGACGTGCGCCGTTACAGGATGGACAAGTTTGAATACTCAGGTTCTTGGCCAGATCCTCACGTACGACATTGGAATCGGTTTCACGATAGCGACGTTCCATATTACGGATAATGCCTTCAAAACTGTGACTGCGTTTGGTTTTGCCACTTTCACCCAGATAGGTAAATTCAATTTCTTGTTCGCCACTGCCATATAACAGTATGTGGCGAATATCTTCCGGTAAATCCTGAAACGGGGTATCTAGATCAAATTTGTAATGATGAGCCAGTGCTGAAATAAGCTGAAAATACCAGGTATTACGCCGATCCCAACCACGGACTGCACCACCGGGCAAACTCAATTCTGGATGTCGTACCACATGCTCCGGATCAAAAAACTGTTTTACTCCCAGGCCATCACATTCCGGACACGCGCCAGCTGGATTGTTGAAAGAAAAAATGCGTGGTTCAAGTTCCTGAATGCTGTAACCACATTCGGAACACGCAAAGCGAGCCGAAAATACGATGTCTTCCTGTTCAGCATTATCCATGAATGCAACACGGGCGATGCCGTCAGTTAAATCCAGTGTGGTTTCAAAGGATTCAGCCAGTCGTTGTTTGATGTCTGGCCGTACCTTGAAGCGATCAACAATGGCCTCAATCGTGTGTTTCTTGCGTAGATCCAGTTCCGGTATTTCATCCAGTTCAATCACTTCACCATCAATGCGTGCGCGGATATAACCTTGACTGCGTAATTCTTCCAGAATCTTGATGTGTTCACCCTTGCGTTCTGTGACCACGGGGGCAAGCAGCATCATGCGACTGCCTTCAGGCAAAGCAAGCACGGTATCGACCATTTGACTTACGATTTGGGCCTCAAGCACCGTGTTGTGATCAGGACAGCGTGGTTCACCGGCGCGTGCAAATAACAGGCGCAGGTAGTCGTAGATTTCGGTAATGGTGCCAACGGTGGAACGCGGGTTATGTGATGTGGCCTTTTGTTCTATCGAGATAGCAGGGGACAAACCTTCAATCGTATCGACATCCGGTTTTTCCATAACGGATAAAAACTGGCGCGCATAGGCTGACAACGATTCGACATAGCGGCGTTGGCCTTCGGCATAAATCGTATCAAAGGCGAGTGATGACTTGCCAGAACCGGACAGGCCCGTGATGACGATCATTTTATCGCGTGGCAGGTCGAGATTGATGGCTTTCAGGTTGTGGGTTCTTGCACCACGTATTCGGATACTACTCATAATTTTTCCGGGGCAGAGTAAACCTGTTAATATACGTTGTTCTGGGTCTAGTAAGCAAAGAGAACTTTATATATTGTGAAATCTACTCGAAGTGACGCATTCTCGATGACATCAAGCGAAAAACGCGCCGCCACGTCTTTATCGAGCATCTATGCCCTGCGTATGCTGGGGTTATTCATGATCCTGCCAGTCTTTTCACTCTATGCCGATCAGCTTGAGGGGAGTACACCATTACTGATAGGTATGGCAATTGGTGTTTATGGCCTGACCCAGGCCATATTTCAGATTCCATTCGGGTTTGCCTCGGATCGTCTGGGGCGTAAACCGGTCATTATTTTTGGTTTGTTATTGTTTGCGGCCGGCAGCGTAATTGCGGCTATGTCGGAATCTATTACCGGTGTCATTATCGGACGTGCCATGCAGGGTAGTGGGGCGATTGCAGCTGCGGTCATGGCACTGGCCGCTGATCTATCGCGCGAAGAACATCGTACCAAGGTTATGGCCATGATCGGTATGAGTATCGGCATGTCATTTGCACTGGCGTTATTACTTGGGCCGCTACTTAATAACTGGATCGGGGTGCCGGGTATTTTCTGGTTAACATCTGGTCTGGCATTGATCTCGATTGCTGTGGTCAAGTTTGCTGTGCCTACGGCCGTGCAATCCCGAGTGCATCGTGATGCCGAACCTGTTGCCGCACAGCTCGGCAGTGTGATTGCCGATGGGCAGTTATTACGTCTGGATGTTGGTATTTTTATTCTGCATATTATTTTGACGGCTACTTTTGTGGTATTGCCGCTGGCATTACGTGATTACAGTGGTCTGAAATCAATGGATCACTGGCAGGTTTATTTGCCGGCATTAATCCTGTCTGTTGCCGGTATGATTCCATTTATTATTCTGGCGGAAAAACAACGCAGAATGAAACAGGTATTTGTCGGTGCCATTGTTGTATTGGCATTATCAGGAATCGGATTACGACTTTTTTACGAATCACTGACAGGATTGTTTATTACTATTGCTGTGTTTTTTCTGGCCTTCAATCTGCTTGAAGCCACATTGCCATCTCTGGTTTCCAAGATTGCACCACCGGATAAAAAGGGGAGTGCGATGGGTGTGTATTCCAGCTCCCAGTTTTTTGGTGCCTTTGTTGGTGGTGTAACGGGCGGCTGGTTATACGGGAAATACGGTGTAGAAGGCGTATTTTCTTTTTCTGCTTCGATAGCTGCTATATGGGTTGTAATTGCAAGCAGTATGCGAAGCCCGCGCTATCTAGTAACCCGTTTAATTAATATTGGAAAGATTACTGAAGAAGAGGCGAGGCACTTAACGCTTCAGATGACACAAGTCACCGGTGTTGCCGAAGTCACTGTAATTATTGAAGAAGGTGTGGCGTATCTTAAGGTGGATAAACATGCGCTGGATGAAGAGGCATTGAGCAAATTTTCAACATTAAGCCCCTGAAGCGGCGCTGGCTGCGTTGAAAAGAAACTCAAAAATGCTTGTGCCCGTATATTGGGTGCTCATTTACTGTATGTAAGTCGTTCCCGCGCGCACTGTAGAACCCCTTCGGGTTTCATTCAGCATTACTTCACTACGCTCAGGTCATCCATGCGCTCCACGACATAAGGACATCCATGTCCAAAACTCCGCTTTTTTCGTTTCTTTTGCCTCGAGTACAGGGATGTACGAGGTAGAGCAATGCAGGAGCAATTGCCGATAGCCATCATCCACTTCAGGAACTTAATTAGAGGTTCCTTTATTATTCTTCCCTAACATCCTGATTTTAATATTTATGATGATATGAGAGAAACAAAAGCTACCTTTGTTTGATTTCCCTTGATATTATTAGCTTCGCAATTGGTCACACAATTGTTAAAAAATAACATCAAGCTACGTATACATAAACGACAAAATAAATCGGGAGAAATAAAATGGCGAGAGGCGTAAATAAAGTAATTCTGGTAGGAAATTTAGGCAAAGATCCAGAAGTACGTTATATGCCAAGTGGTGGCGCAGTGACTAACGTTACTTTAGCAACCAGTGAGCAGTGGAAGGATAAACAATCTGGAGAGAAAAAAGAAAATACAGAATGGCATCGCATTGTATTTTTTGGTCGACTCGCAGAGATTGCCGGTGAATACTTGAAAAAAGGTTCGCAGGTTTATGTGGAAGGTCGTTTGCAAACACGCAAGTGGCAAGGTCAAGATGGACAGGATCGTTATACGACTGAAATCGTGGCC
Source organism: Granulosicoccaceae bacterium (assembly GCA_030632035.1). Classification (GTDB taxonomy): domain Bacteria; phylum Pseudomonadota; class Gammaproteobacteria; order DAOVJZ01; family DAOVJZ01; genus DAOVJZ01. Next base: position 3,806 of record DAOVJZ010000091.1, read on the forward strand.
AATGAAATGCAAATGTTAGGCAGTCGCAGTGGTGCAGGTGGTACTAGTTACTCGAATGATATGCCAGCATCAGCTCCAGCCCCGGCAGGTAAAGAACCTGCAATGGCTGCCGGTGCAGATGATTTTGATGACGACATACCATTTTAGATAATTACATAAAGCAACAATATTCAACAAAACCCCTGCTGGAAACAGCGGGGGTTTTTGTTTTATAGGCTACACTTTTTTCATGCCAGCCATTTATAAAAATAAACAAATCTTCTCCTGGGCATTATATGACTGGGCCAATTCAGCTTATGCTACCGTTGTAATTGCTGGTTTCTTTCCGGTTTTTTTCAAGGAATACTGGGCTACAGGTATTGATAGCGGTACCAGTACATTTTATTTAGGTTTAGGCAATTCTCTTTCCAGTTTGTTAATTGTTTTGTTGGCACCATTACTCGGGGCGATTGCCGATCAGGCCGGTGCGCGTAAAAAGTTTCTATTGTTTTTTGCCGCACTCGGTATGGTGATGTGTGGTTCGCTTTATTTTGTACAAAGCGGCCAATGGCCGTTGGCGGTCCTGCTTTATATTGTTGCAAGCATCGGGTTCATGGGGGCCAATATTTTTTATGATGCGTTGATCACCGTTGTCGCAAGCCATAAAAACATGGATCGGGTATCAGCATTGGGCTTTTCATTAGGTTATCTGGGGGGTGGTATTTTATTTTCCATCAATGTATTGATGGTACTTTATCCGGAAAGCTTTGGCATTACCGATAGCACTGAAGCCATACGGTTGGCTTTTATCATGGTTGCCGTGTGGTGGGTGGTTTTTTCATTACCGATATTTTTGTTTGTAAAGGAAAAGAAAAACCATGAATACAAATCCAGACCAGTCAGCACTTCGATTGTTGATGGTATTAAACAACTAACGGGCACATTTCATCATATACGACAACTGCGAGTTGTATTTTTATTCTTGCTGGCGTACTGGTTATACATTGATGGTGTGGATACTATTATTCGCATGGCCGTGGATTACGGAATGGCATTAGGTTTTCCTGCGGATACATTAATGGTTGCATTGTTGATCACCCAGTTTATTGGTTTTCCGGCGGCACTTGTGTTTGGCAAACTAGGGGAAACATGGGGAACAAAGAAAAGTATTTTCCTTGCCATTTTTATATATATGGGAATTACCGGGTGGGGCTATTTCATGGATCAGGTATATGAGTTTTATGTATTGGCAGTTGCGATTGGTCTGGTGCAGGGTGGTGTGCAGTCATTGAGCCGTTCTTTTTATGCGCGCATTATTCCGGCCAACAAGGCGGCAGAGTTTTTTGGTTTCTACAATATGCTGGGCAAGTTTGCAGCAGTGATTGGGCCGGTCATGATGGGATGGGTCAGCATGACAACAGGTGATGCACGTTTGTCGATTTTATCTCTGATTATTTTGTTCTTTTTGGGAGCTATTGTGCTTTATTTTGTCGATGAGCAGGAGGGGATCCGGCAAGCCAGACTATTGAGGGAGTAGCGGCTAACTATTTGTTTTTCAAATTGATATTTATTATGTCTTTAAAATCAGAGAGTGCAATCACCCTGGTTTATTAAAGGTTTTTTATATCTAAATCCTGCTATTTATAGGGTATATATCCCATACACATTACCTCTGTTCTTATGTATCTATTTGTACGATTTTACAAATAGTTAACATGGATTCACTTGTTATTGTCGATAACCAATCAGGCAGAATAGTTGCGGTTTTATTTTCATGATTTTTCTCATGGAATATGCGGCGACAGGTATTGAATTAGTGGAATTGTAATTAACAAAAATGTGCCTGAACAAGTCAGGGAAAATATCAAGAAGGCATTACCTGATTCTCAGCTCATCTGATTACAAACAACTTGCACAGTGGCTGGAAAAAATAAAATAAATTTTGGGTTGACTATAAACAATGACGCTATCGAATAAAATAATGGTTTTTGTTATTTCTCTTGTGTTTTTACTGGGAGGGTTAACGATCGGTGTTTATACTTATTTTATTAATGAATCCATGCTGGCACTACAGAAAAACTGGAGCTCGCTTGTATCGCAGTCTGTAGCAGAAAGTATAGCCACCCATGTTGTTAACAAAAACATCTTGCAGATAAAGCAAACTCTGAATCCGATTGTATCGGAGAATAATGATATTGAGTATGCCTTTGTTACTAATTTTGAAGGCGATATTATTGCTTATACATTTGAAGATAAATATGTAACATATTTTCAACATATCGAGGAAGAGAAAAACAATAAAACACATAAAAAAATAATTTTTAATGACAGAGAGATTGTTGGTTTTTCTTATCCGATAGTTAAAGGCTTGTCAGCGCATGTTCATCTGGGTGTAAATAATTATTCTATAATTGAGTCCCAAAATAGTCTGATAAAAAACATATTGATCTTTTATGGCATTGTGGGTGTGTTGTCTATCCTGATAGGCCATATGATAGGGATTCGTATTACACGACCTATATCCAATATTATTGAACAGATATCCAGATTTGGTCGTAATGAAACAGGTGGAAAATTACAAGTC
>DAOVJZ010000153.1 GCA_030632035.1 Granulosicoccaceae bacterium
CTCGGTCGAATGGTGGAACACGTTGCATCAAGGCCCTACAGTCACCAAACTGGATAAACCTTCAATCCATACTTCGATGTTGATCCCGTTATTGCTAATGGCATTTGCATTCAAGACTTATTTTGCCAGCGTGCTATTAATGCGTGCACGAACAGAGTTACTGGTAAGAGAATTTCGCAGTGGTTGGGTTAAAAAGGTGTTGTCAAAATGACATTCGCAGAATTTATAGATATGGGTGGATATGGCACTTATGTATGGAGTTCATACGGTATTGCCCTTGTTGTACTCGCTGCCAATGTTGTAGTGCCGTTACTTAATGCACGCAAACAAAAACGCGAGCTCGCCGGCAAGTTACGACGCATGGAGAATTCATGAATCCAAAACGAAAAAAACGTTTAACCTATGTAGTGCTGATTGTAATCGGTGTAGGTATTGCTGTTGGCCTTATGGTCACCGCCTTTCAGCAAAACATGATGTATTTTATTACTCCTACAGAAATAATTGCAGGTACAGCACCTGAAGGCAGAACTATTCGCCTGGGTGGTGTCGTAAGTGAAGGCAGTCTGAAACGCGAGGATGATGGAATTACTGTTCATTTTAAAGTGACTGATAATGCTAACGAAATACCGGTACTTTATAAAGGTATCTTGCCCGATCTATTCAGAGAGGGTCAGGGGATTATTGCCATGGGAAAAGTAAATTCAAACGGCCTTTTTATTGCTGATGAAGTACTGGCAAAACACGATGAAAACTACATGCCCCCCGAAGTAATGGAAGCACTGGAAAAATCCGGCGCCCAACCCCCCCATAAACCGGATAGCAAATAATAATGATCCCTGAACTTGGCCAATTTGTCCTGATCGTCGCGCTATGCCTGGCCCTGATACAAAGCATTATCCCATTGGCAGGAGCCCAGTGTGGTAACACACAATGGATGTCCACTGCTCGGCCTGTTGCCATTGGTCATTTTGTCTTTATATTACTGGCATTTTGCATACTGACCTACTCCTTTATCCAAAATGATTTTTCGGTTTTGTATGTAGCAAAGAATTCCAACACGGGATTACCTCTTGCTTACCGGATCTCCGCAGTATGGGGTGCACATGAAGGTTCATTATTACTATGGGCATTCCTGCTATCTGGCTGGACTGTTGCTGTTGCTATCTTCAGTCGTAGCCTGCCACAGGTTATGGTTGCTCGCATTATCAGTATTATGGGCATGGTTAGTATTGGCTTTTTGCTGTTCATGTTGTTTACCTCCAACCCGTTTGATCGTTTATTCCCTGCCGCTTTGGAAGGACGCGATCTCAACCCGTTATTACAAGATCCCGGGCTGGTATTCCATCCACCTATGTTGTACATGGGTTATGTTGGTTTTTCTGTTGCATTTGCCTTCTCCATTGCTGCACTGATTGGCGGTAATCTGGACGCGACCTGGGCACGTTGGTCACGTCCATGGACAAGCGTTGCATGGGCATTCCTGACTATCGGTATTGCACTCGGAAGCTGGTGGGCTTATTACGAACTCGGCTGGGGCGGCTGGTGGTTCTGGGATCCTGTTGAAAATGCATCATTCATGCCCTGGCTGGTTGGCACTGCATTACTCCATTCACAAGCTGTTACAGAAAAACGCGGTGCCTTCAAAGCATGGACTGTGTTGCTTGCCATTTTTGCATTCTCTTTAAGTCTGCTAGGTACTTTTTTGGTACGTTCCGGCGTATTGGTATCGGTGCATGCCTTTGCCACTGATCCGGCACGCGGGACATTCATTCTTGCCTTCCTTGTGGTTGTCGTGGGTAGCTCTTTAGCACTGTATGCATGGCGCGGTCCCAAGGTGGTTGGCGGTGGCGAGTTTGGCGGGTTCTCAAGAGAAACAATGTTATTAGTTAATAACCTATTACTTGTAGTCACGGCGGTTACAGTACTGCTTGGAACACTCTATCCGTTAATTATGGATGCAGCTGGATTTGGAAAACTCTCTGTTGGCCCACCCTACTTTAATATGGTCTTTGTTCCGCTGATGTTACCGTTGTGCTTTTTGATGGGTGTTGGCACCATTACCCGCTGGAAACAAGATCAGCCAGAACGTGTTTTCAAACAACTCTGGAAATTCTTTATTGCAGCATTGCTTATCGCAGTTGTATTTCTGTTCATCTATGCAGCAGAAATTAAACCCATGGTGCTATTGGCTATTTTTGTTGCTATCTGGGTATTTATAACAGCTATCGGGGCGTGGAAAAGACAACTTGGTGCCGGAAAACAAAAAAGCATTACACCTGCCTTCCTGGGGATGACACTGGCCCATATTGGTATTGCCATGTTTATTATTGGTGTCACCCTGGTGGAAACCTATCATATTGAAAAAGACATTCGTCTGGACAGAAATCAAAGTACCATGATCGGTGATTACGAATTCCGCTTTATGGGTACTTCCCATGTTGATGGCCCAAACTATTCAGCAGAACGCGGTAATATTCAGGTACTACAAGACAATCAGGTAATAGCAACGCTTTATCCTGAGAAACGTATTTATCATGCACAAAAAAATCCCATGACAGAAGCTGGTATTGATCCTGGACTGTTCCGTGATTTATTTGTTGCCTTGGGTGAACCACTGAAAAATGGTGCATGGTCGTTACGCATTTACTACAAACCATTTATTCGATGGATATGGCTGGGTTGTCTGTTTATGGGGATTGGTGGTTTTATTGCAGCGACTGATCGACGCTATCGCATTAAAGTTAAAAATAAATCGCCTGCACAAGAGACGGCCGCATGAATCGTTATTTACTCCCTCTAGGTGTTTTTATCGGATTGGTTATATTACTGGGGATTGGTTTAACACTTAATCCACGCGAAGTTCCTTCCCCGTTCATTGGTAAACCGGCACCTGCCTTTACCCTGCCAACAGTGCATGATGCCAACAAACAATTCTCACATGAAGATTTTAAGGGCCAGGTTTCCTTGTTTAATGTCTGGGCCTCCTGGTGTGTTGCCTGTCGTGAAGAACACCCTTTATTAGTAGAGCTATCCAAAACCAGTGATATTCCAATTTATGGGCTTAACTACAAAGACAAGCTTGCAGATGCCAAACGCTGGCTGAAAATGCTTGGCAACCCTTATCTCGACAGCGCCTCTGATATTGAAGGCAAGGCCGGTTTTAATTGGGGTGTCTATGGTGTTCCGGAAACCTTTTTAATCGATAAGAAAGGCATTGTTCGTTACAAGAAGATTGGCCCGATAACCAAACAGGATTTACAGGAAACCATCCTGCCCATGATTCAACAACTGCGTGGAGAGGCTGGATGAAAAAATTACTTGTCCTGTTTTTCCTGCTTGTTTTTCAAACTGTGCTGGCCGCACCGGTAGAAAACCTTGAAGACCTGGGGCCTGCGGATGAAAAACGTTACCGTGATCTGATTAGTGAATTACGTTGTCTGGTGTGCCAAAACCAGTCTCTCGCCGATTCTGATGCCGAACTCGCGCTTGATATGCGCAAAGAAGTACATAAAAAAGTGGTCGCTGGTGAAAGTGATCAGGAAATTATTGATTTTCTGGTTGCACGTTATGGTGACTTTGTCCGCTACCGTCCACCTGTTAATGCCACTACATTGTTGCTCTGGTTTGGCCCCTTTTTACTACTTGCACTGGGTGCCTTTGTTCTGATGAAAAATTCAAAAAAGAAGGACTCACCTGAAGCACTGACTACAGAACAACATGCTGAAGCACAACGGCTATTGAAAGAATCTGATGAGGATAATGCGTCATGATATTCTGGTTATTGGTAACTCTACTGACATTATCTGCACTCGGCTTCATCCTGGTTCCGCTTTTACGTCAAAGCAAGAGCAATGCCCCGGAGAGTAATGAACTTAATATAGCTATTCATAAGAGACGGCTGACAGAACTTGAAGCTGAATTTGAAAAAGGCAATCTTGATGAATCACGGTATAACAGCGCACGAGAAGATATTGAACGTGACTTGTTAATTGATCTTGAAAATAACAGTACCAGGTCATTACCAGAAACCGGAACATCACGAATATTAGCCATTATTGCCGGTATCACATTACCCGTGCTGGCAATTGGGCTATATCTCATTCTGGGTAGTTGGCACAACATGGATGAAATGCAGAAGGCGGGTGTTAACGCTGCCAATGAACAACAAGACAACATGCCCTCTGTTGAGGAAATGATACAAAGCCTCGTAGAACGTCTTGAACAGGAACCAGGTAACCCTGAAGGCTGGAAGTTACTGGGACAAAGTTATCAGCATGTTAAAAAATTTGCTGAAGCCGAGCAGGCTTTTTCCAAGGCACTGGCACTCACTAACCCACCAACGGCTTCTCTATTAGTGGATTATGCAGAATCCATCGCACTCGGTAGAGAGTTAAAACTCAGTGGTAAACCCTCAGAACTGCTTGCACGTGCATTAAAAATTGAACCACAACACCAAAAAGCAATCTGGTTATCCGGCTTTGCCCGTTATCAGGAAGAAAATTACTCACAAGCGATCAAGCACTGGAAATATTTGAAAACATTACTGCCACCAGACAGCCCGGAACATGAAACACTGGAAAATTACATAACACAAGCGGCTGAACGTGGTGGTATTAATGTGGTGAGTGATAAGAAATCGGTAACAAAAAAAATAAAGATCAAAGTCAATGTAAAACTGGATGGTTCACTAGCGAACAAAGTGTCAGCTGATGATGTTGTATTTATTTATGCCAATGCCGCCCAGGGCCCACGTATGCCATTGGCTATTGTGCGTAAGCAGGCAAGTGAATTACC
>DAOVJZ010000096.1 GCA_030632035.1 Granulosicoccaceae bacterium
ATGCGATATGGAAAGCAATGGCAAGTCCGTTACGCGCAAGGGTGAACGTGTTGATTATTCCACTGGGCCAATTATCTGGGGTGAACCGGGTGTAAATGGGCAACATGCGTTTTACCAGCTGATTCATCAGGGAACAAAATTAATTCCGGCTGATTTTTTGGTTGCGGCCCAGAGTCAGAACCCGGTTACTGGTCACTGTTATGTGCTGGTGGCCAATTGTCTGGCACAAACCAGAGCATTGATGCGTGGTAAGACAGAACAAGAGGCACGCGAAGAATTACAGGAACAGGGTCTGTCTGGTACAGAACTGGAAGCCCTGTTACCACACAAAATTTTTGAAGGTAATCGTCCAACTAATACTATTATGTATAAAAGGCTGGATGCCGAGACGTTGGGTAGTTTGATTGCCATGTATGAACATAAAGTGTTTGTACAAGGGGTATGCTGGGATATCAATTCTTATGACCAGTGGGGCGTGGAGTTGGGCAAACAGTTGGCACTTCAGATACTGGATGATCTGGATAATAATGAGTCAACTTCGACCCATGATGTTTCCACGAATGGATTGATCAATTATTACAAATCAAAAAAATAATCTATAACTTATAAAATGGCTATCGAAACTCACACAGCACTGGATGCAATCCCTACGCGGCTGAATCCCGAGACGGTACATTTTATGATGGACTTTGGGACGACACGCAGTTTTTATGAAGGTGAGGTCATTGTGCGTGAAGGTGACAAATCAGAAGAGGTATATATCGTGCTTGAAGGGACTGTGAATGTCATCAAGGATGATATGTATGGCAACAATAATATCATCGCGACAGCAGGAAAGGGCGCTATTTTTGGTGAAATGGGTGTGTTTCTGGATCAAAAACGTTCCTGCACTATTGCATCAAAAACAGATCTGACGGTGCTTGAATTACCCAATCAGGGGTTTTTGAGTGCCTTGTTGAAATTTCCCGACCTTACTTTCCGTTTATTGAAATCGCTGTCATCAAAATTGAATGATATTAATGAAAAACTGGTTGGTATGATCAATACCCAGCTCATGCTGGTAATGGGTGGATATATTCTTGAACACTTGCCGAATGACAAACCCAAGGCCCAGGAAGAAATAAAATATGATATCCGTAAGGTAATGAATGAAACCAAACTCGATCAGCACAATGTTACATCGACATTACTTAATTACAAACAGATTGATATTATCAAGAATCTTTCTTTTCTTGAAAATGATAATGTGAAGTTCAAGGTTAATATCCCACAGCTAAAATATCACTTGCAGGATATTACCGGTCTTTCTTTAAATATAGATGACTAGGTTTTCTGAAAACATTATCCGCGTCGACCTTTCCATTCAGTAATTGATTTTACAATCTCATTAAAAGGGATATGTTTCAGGCTGTTGTACTTTTCATAAGCAGTTTGTACACAGGCATGTACGTTATCAACTTTGTCAGCAACAGATAAGCTTCCCTGAATAAGTTTTTGCAAACCAAGTAGCCCGCCAATCTGAATACGCATTTGTTTACCGTGTGGAATGTTTTCACTGGTAGAGGTGAGCTTCAATGCGAAACGGGAATTTTCCTTAAATGCTTCAAGTAAAAAATCGCAATTGGCATGCGCGATTATGGAAGCACAGCCTGCATACTCCCTTTCAGCAATCAAATAACGTGTTGAATGCTCACATGAGCATTGAGTACTCATGATTGCCTTAGCGAAGGGGCATGAAAGTTCAGACATACTTAAAATATGGTACCGAGGGCCGGAATCGAACCGGCACTTCCGTGAAGAAACCGGATTTTGAATCCGGCGCGTCTACCAGTTCCGCCACCCCGGCATTTGTGAAATAGGGACAAACTGGGCGGCTAGTATAGAAAATTTGTGGCCTGACTGAAAGCAGTATGTCACCGTATTTGTTAATATCCACCCCATGCAACGCCAGGACTTCTATTTTGACCTTCCCGATGAACTGATCGCCCAATACCCGGCCGATCAGCGTACGGATAGTCGCCTGTTGGTTTTGGACAAAAAGTCGGGGGAAGTAGCAGATCACCAGTTTGTCGAGTTTGTAGACATGCTGTCCCCCGATGATTTGCTGGTATTTAATGATACCCGCGTGATCCCGGCACGCCTGTTTGGTACCAAGGAAACCGGTGGTAAGGTGGAAGTGTTGATTGAACGTATTCTGGATAATCAACGCGCATTGGCTCATGTGCGCTCAAGCAAGTCCCCCAAAGTCAGTAGTAAAATTTTGCTGGCAGGGGATGCCGGTGTGGTTGTGCGCGGCAGACAAGATGATTTGTTTGAACTGGATTTCAGTGCCATCGATGACATACACGCATTCCTTGAAAAAAATGGGCATATGCCATTGCCTCCTTATATTGAGCGCAGTGATGACAATATTGATCATGAACGTTATCAGACCGTCTATTCTAAAAAACTGGGTGCTGTTGCCGCACCGACCGCTGGATTGCATTTTGATGAAGCAACAATGGATGAAATTAAAACCAAAGGGATTGAACAGGTTTTTGTTACCTTGCACGTAGGTGCAGGTACATTTCAACCCGTACGTGTAGATAATATTCTGGAACACAACATGCATGCTGAATATGTAGAAGTATCACAAGCAGTGTGTGACAAGGTTAAAGAAACGAAGGCAAAAGGTGGCAGGGTAATCGCTGTGGGAACTACATCGGTGCGTAGTCTCGAAAGTGCCTCTCAAAGCGGCGAGATAAAACCTTTTAAAGGTGATACCAATATTTTTATTTACCCGGGTTATGAATTCAAAACTGTTGATGCCATACTGACCAACTTTCATTTGCCCGAATCAACTTTATTGATGTTGGTGAGTGCATTTGCAGGCACAAAAAATGTACTACAGGCTTATATACATGCAATAAATGAAGAATATCGTTTTTTTAGTTATGGCGATGCAATGTTTATCAGGTAACAGAATAAGATTATGAAATTTGATTTATTAAAAACAGAAGGTGAAGCACGGCGTGGAACAATTACGTTCAAACGCGGTGTGATCAATACGCCTGCCTTTATGCCAGTGGGGACGTATGGCACGGTCAAGGCGATGACACCAGAAGAGTTGAAAGACAACGGTGCCGATATTATTTTAGGTAATACATTTCATCTTATGTTGCGTCCCGGTACCGACATCATTTCCCAATTTAATGGCCTACATAAGTTCATGCATTGGGATGGCCCGATATTGACTGATTCAGGCGGGTTTCAGGTTTTCAGTCTGGGTGATTTGCGCAAGATTACGGAAGAGGGTGTGACATTCAGTTCACCTATTAATGGTGATAAGGTATTTCTCGATCCGGAAAAGTCCATGCAAGTGCAACATGCACTGGATGCCGATATTCGCATGATCTTTGATGAATGCACGCCGTATCCGGTAACTGAGGAACAGGCACGCAGTTCCATGGAACTCTCAATGCGCTGGGCAAAGCGTAGTCGAGTTGAACACGACAAACTGGTTAACAGTGACGCGGCCTTGTTTGGCATTATTCAGGGCGGCATGTATGAACACCTGCGTGATGAATCATTGCAGGCATTGATGGACATTGGTTTTGAAGGTTATGCCATTGGTGGTTTGTCTGTTGGCGAACCAAAAGAAGAAATGATGCGCATGTTGAATCATATTGTTTCACCCATGCCAAAAGACAAACCGCGCTACCTGATGGGCGTGGGAACACCGGAAGATCTTGTTGAAGCCGTTATGCGTGGTGTGGATATGTTCGATTGTGTGATGCCGACGCGTAATGCACGTAATGGTTACCTGTTTGTACACGAAGGGGTGATCAAGATCCGTAACAGCAGTCATCGCACCGATGAAAGTCCACTCGACCCACATTGTGATTGCTATACCTGCCAGAATTACAGTCGTGCCTACCTGCACCATCTGGACAAGGCCAATGAGATCCTGGGTGCACGGCTCAATACCATCCATAACCTGCATTACTACCTGAATTTGATGAAAGAATTGCGATTGGCTATCGAAAATGGCCAATTGAGCACTTTTGTGCAGGATTTTTATCAACAACGTTCGTAAAGTGAGCTAGAATAGCGGCTCCTTTAATAATGATAATTCTATACAGGACTGATTCTAATGAGTTTTTTCATTTCAGACGCAATAGCAGCCGATGCTGCAGCAGCCCAGCAAGCAGGCGATCCTGCTTTCAGCATCATATTTATGGTCGTCATTTTTGTAATTTTCTATTTTTTGCTGATTCGTCCGCAGTCCAAGCGCGTGAAGGAACACAAAAAATTGGTGGAATCACTGGCCAAGGGTGATGAAGTTGTGACCAATGGCGGTGTACTCGGCAAGATTACCCATGTCGGTGATAATTTCCTGACTATTGAAATAGCCAAGGACACCGAAATCAAGATCCAGTGTGATGCCGTTGCCAGCATGATGCCTAAGGGCACTATCAAGAGCTCATAACAGGACGTTTTAAATCATGTTGAATGAATATCCACTGTGGAAATATCTGCTGCTCATTTTTGTGATCGCCATCGGCGCGCTTTATGCTACGCCTAATTTGTATGGCGAAGATCCCGCATTACAAATTTCGGCCACCCGCCAGAGCAAGATGGATGAATCTACTTTGGTGCGCATCGAAGAAAGTTTCAAGAAAGCATCAATTGAATACAAATCCTTTGTCATGGACAAGAAGAGCATGAGTATTCGTTTCAGTGATACCGAAACCCAACTCAAGGCAATGACGGTGGTTAAACGCGAGCTGGGCGAAACATATACCACTGCACTTAACCTGTTGCCTGCCACGCCGGACTGGCTGGCCTCATTCAATGCCAGACCCATGTATCTGGGACTCGATTTGCGCGGCGGCGTGCATTTCCTGATGGAAGTGGATGTAGATGCAGCAGTCAAACAGAGAGAAGAATCCAGTGTCAGTGAAATGCGCTCCAGTATGCGTAAGGAAAAAATTCGTTATTTGACGGTTGCTCGCAAACCGGCCACTAATGAACGTCCTGCTGGTATTGAAATCAAGTTTAAAAGTGCAGAAGAACGTGACAAGGCCAATAGCCTGATTCGCAAGGATTACGGGGACATGCAGCGCACTGAGTATGACGAAGGTGAACGTTCTTTTCTGCTGGTATCATTCAGTGATAACGGTATTCGTGAATTAAAGCGTTATGCTTTACAACAAAATATCACTACGTTGCGTAATCGTGTTAACGAACTGGGTGTAGCCGAACCCATTATTCAGCAACAGGGTTTGAATCGTATTGTAGTTCAGTTACCGGGTGTGCAGGATACAACCCGTGCCAAAAAGATATTGGGTACTACAGCGACACTGGAATATCGACTGGTTGATATTGAGCATGCTGTGCAAGATGCTATCAATGGTCATGTGCCGGTAGGTTCAAAACTCTATTACGAACGTGATGGCAATCCGATATTACTCAAGAAGCGAACCATTGTTACCGGCGACCAGATCACCAATGCCTCATCCACTATTGATCAGACTAATAGTCAGCCAGCGGTGCTTGTTACCCTCAATAGCAAGGGTGCACGCCGCATGGGTGACATCACCAAGGAAAACATCGGCAAGCCAATGGCCGTGGTGTTCAAGGAAAAACGCGGCAAAAAACTGGTAGAAGAAGTCATTAATGTGGCGACTATTCGTGATGCATTCAGCAAGCGTTTCCAGACAACGGGGCTTGATAGCTCAGAAGAAGCACGTGACCTGGCGCTGTTATTACGTGCTGGTTCGTTATCCGCACCGGTTGAAATTATTGAAGAACGCACAGTAGGTCCGAGTCTGGGTAAAGACAATATTGAACAGGGTTTCCGTTCTGTCATTATAGGTTTTGTCGTAGTACTGGCGTTCATGGCGTTTTGGTACAGGGGATTTGGACTGGTTGCGAATATGGCACTGACACTGAATCTGGTATTGATTGTCGCTGTGCTTTCCATGTTGCAAGCCACCCTGACCATGCCCGGCATTGCTGGTATCGTGTTGACGGTCGGCATGGCCGTGGATGCGAATGTACTTATCTTTGAACGCATACGAGAAGAACTACGCAATGGCAATACGCCACAGGCCAGTATCCATGCGGGTTATGAAAAGGCATTCGGTACGATTGC
>DAOVJZ010000150.1 GCA_030632035.1 Granulosicoccaceae bacterium
CAAATATCGTTCTATTAAATACTACAAGCCCACGAAAAAGTGTATCACTCTCGAACAGGAAAAACAGACAAAAAAGATCGGGTATTACGGGAATAAAAGAGGTATTAGATTACGATTATATGCTGATATAAAAAAAGATTAATACCAGTACTGCGGATAGTGTCGGTGTGGCGAAAGGTTATTTACCAATAAGGCCACTACCAGCATAACCAGTGCACCAAGACCAATCGGTGTCAGTACATACCAGAAACCAAGTGCATGGATCTGATCACCACCAACGACGGCAATCAATGCAGTAGCACCACCGGGGGGGTGAATCGTATTGGTAAAATGCATGACAGCCAGCGCAAGAGAAACAGCCGCCGCTGCGACAAGTGAAGGAAAATCCTTCAGCAATAACACACACACCACGCCAACAATGGCCGAGAAAATATGGCCTCCCACCAGATTACGAGGTTGGGCATAAGGGCTGTTAGGTACACCATATATAAGGATGGCACTTGCCCCGAACGAACCAACCAGAAACAGTGAAGTCTCCAGGCGCAGTCCATGCAAGTGACCAATATAATAAATGAGATATATTCCAATAAACGCACCAACAGCTGACCAGAATATTTCGTGATTGGGTGCACGATGAGGACAGTGTTTGCCGCCGCGCATCTTGCTAAAATAGTTGAGTAAAAACTTCATTGAATGAATGTTAGCAGGGCATGGGTAACCTGACTAGCGATCCATATCAGGATAGTTGGACGATAGAGACAACAATATTTTCATTTCACTGGGATTTTGAGGAAATTTCTGTTATTCAGTACATAATATGATGCTTGTTTAGCGATACATTATTTAATTAAGGAGGAAGGCATATGATTATTACCAACATAGAGCAGGTGCCGGGTAAAAATATTATCGAGCATTTTGGCCTGGTGCAGGGAAACACTATTCGTGCGAAACACATTGGTCGTGACTTTATGGCCAGTCTAAAAAATATTTTTGGCGGCGAACTCAAAGGCTACACCGAGCTTTTGTCCGAGGCTCGTAGTGAGGCAACTGATCGTATGAAGGCACAGGCAGAGGCATTTGGTGCCAATGCCATTGTTAATGTGCGCTACAGTACATCATCAGTGGCACAGGGCGCCGCTGAACTTTATGCCTATGGAACCGCCGTGCGCGTGGAATAGGAGAGCCCAATGATAGAACTCATCATTTTTATTACCTTGCTTGCGTTTGGTTATATTTTTGGCAAGATGGCTGAAAACAGGCATTACAAATCCATTTTTGCACGCGAGAAAAAATTACTGCGTATTCCGGCATTAACTATTAAAACTATTCCACAAGATAATTTGCAAATAACCGGTGAGCTGGTTTCTGGCAGTGTGGTGGTATCAGTCGATTACTTTAAACGTTTTCTTGCCAATTTAAGAAACCTGTTTGGCGGCAGGATCATCAGTTATGAAACCCTGCTGGATCGCGCACGGCGTGAAGCTATTTTACGCATGAAAGAGCAGGCGGCAGAAAAGGGCGCACTGGTGATCATGAATGTGCGTCTGGAAACAGCATCCATAAATAAAAGTAGTCGCAAGCGTAACAACGTGGGCTCGGTAGAAGTCTTTGCCTATGGCACTGCGCTGGCGGCAGTAAGTAACTCTTAAATGAAATACATCGCAAAATTGCCACCGGAAGGCATTAACACCACTAAAGAAAACCATCTGAAAGAATTTGCAATTCTGACCGGTGGTGTTTTGGGTATTGTGTTAGTTGCTGTCGCCGTTCTCAGTCTGTTAGCCAACCATCTTGTTTCCTATATCCCGATTGAATTTGAAAACGAACATTTTGCATCACAATTTGTTGAACAACCCATTGTGGAAGGTAAACACCATAAAATCGAAAGCTGGCTGAATCAACGTGTCACAGAAATGCACAACTATTATGCTGGTGAACATAAAGATAAATTTCGTTTTAATGTCAGAGTAGTGGAAATGGAAGAGGCCAATGCGTTTGTTTTTCCGGGCGGTAATATTAGTGTAACCACCGGATTGCTTAAACTCATGGAAACAGAAAACGGTCTTGCCATGGTGCTTGCACATGAAATGGCACACCAGTACAAGCGTCACCCGTTACGTAGTATGGGCAGAGGTGTTGTGATTGGTTTAACACTGATGGTGTTCTCAGGCATGGAAAACAGTAGCTGGATCTCAAGCCTGGTGGGCAATACCGCCATGCTGGAACAGCTGGCATTCAGCCGCGAACAGGAAAGCGATGCCGATACAATCGGTGTTGAGCTATTACGCAATACCTATGGTCATGCATCAGGTGCGAGTGAGTTTTTCTTCAAGATGCGTGATAAAAAAGAAAACCATTATACACCACCTGCTTTTTTCAGCACACATCCAGATGTTGAGAATCGTATTTCTGAATTACAGGAAATGGAAAAGATTTATCCCGGGAAATCGAGGCAGTTACCGAAATTTATAAAACAGGAGCGGGAACAGAAAATGATCCCTGACTCTTCAGTCATCTAATAGTTAGAGAAACGACTTACTGTAGAACCTTATTGGTTTCCTCCTAAAAATCAAATTCATCAAAAAATACACTTTTTAGTATATTCTGCTATTATACTTTTATACGTATATTTAATGCGTATACTATTTTCCGTATATTTTGAGGTTAGCATAATGGCAATTACATCACCTGAAGATCTTGGTCGTACAATCAGAAGATACCGTAAAAAACGTGGTTTGACACAGGCTGAGGTAGGTAAGAAATTTAATATCAGGCAGGCTTCGGTTTCAAATCTTGAAAATGGTACACCAGGTATTAGCTTGGATACCATGTTCAGTATTTTGTCAGCACTCAGTCTGGAGATACACCTTGAACCCAGAGACAAGCCTTCTAAACATGAGGCACTTTGGTAATGGCATCTTTGTTTGTTTACATGAATGGATATGAGGTAGGTGAATATATTCAGCGTTCTAGCGGGGCTCAGGAATTTATCTATGCCGATTCATGGCTTGAGCAGAAAGCAGCTATTCCACTTTCATTATCTTTGCCTTTAACAAACAAGTCGCATAAAGGCGATGTGGTTTATAACTTTTTTGATAACCTTCTTCCGGATAGCTCGGAGATCAGAAATAGAATACAGGCGAGATTTGGAGCAAAAACAAATCAACCTTTTGATTTGCTTGCCCACATAGGTATTGATTGTGTTGGCGCAATTCAACTAATGAGCGAACGAACTGAAGTTAATGTAAAAAAGATTGAATGCACACCACTAACTGATAATGAAATTGCAGAAAGACTTAAAAATTACAAAACACTACCTTTGGGTATGTCTGATAATGAACATTTTAGGATATCGTTAGCAGGGGCTCAGGAAAAAACGGCATATCTTTGGCACAATAATCATTGGCAATTGCCAGAGGGTGCAACACCGACATCACATATTTTTAAATTGCCCATTGGTGTGATTGAACATGCGGGAATAGATTTATCAGATAGTGTAGAAAATGAATGGTTATGTCTGGAAATACTCAAAACATTTGGTTTACCTGTGCCGAATGCAAGCATAAAAACATTTAACGATTCAAAAGTATTGATTATAGAACGATTTGATCGTGAATTGTCTCTCGATAAAAAATGGATAATCCGGCATCCACAGGAAGATATGTGCCAAGCACTTGGATGCTCGCCAGCACTAAAATATGAAAGTGACGGTGGTCCGGGAATACAGGACATCATGAAGCTACTCAGATCCTCAATTAACCCGGAAGATGATCGCATTGAGTTTATGAAAAGGGTATTTCTTTTCTGGGTGATGGGAGCCATTGATGGGCACGCCAAAAACTTTAGTGTGTTTCTGAGGCAACAAGGTAAATTTGTTCTTACCCCTGTATATGATGTGATATCAGCCTACCCATTAACAGAAAAACGACAGATTGAAGCACGAAAACTCAAAATGGCAATGGCATTGCATGGAAAAAATACTCACTATAATTTGCAGGAAATTCAGATAAGACATTGGTCTAGTGAATCAAAGAAAGTTAATTTCCCTGAATCAGAAATGCAAAAAATAATAAACGAAATAACAGAAAAACTGGATGAGATTATTGATCAGGTTGCCACTAATTTGCCTGATGGATTTCCTGCAGATATTTCTGATCCGATATTTAATGGTATGAAGAAAATGAGAGATAGAATATCTAAAGACATAAAGTAAAGTTTACAGATAGTATTATTGATGCAGGACTAAAAAAAGGAACAATCATTGCTCGATAACACCACAGCCATCATACAAACAACCGGCGGTATCGGCCTGTTTTTGCTGGGCATGATCATCATGACCAGCGGACTGCGCGAGTTACCGGGTAACGCGTTGCGTTCGGCGTTAATGCGTTTTACCAAAAGTCCGTCATCGGGTGCGGTAACCGGTGCGGTCATCACAGCGATCTTGCAATCCTCCAGTACAACCATGGTCGCGGCCATTGGTTTTGTCAGTGCCGGACTCATGAGTTTTTCTCATGCCCTCGGTATTGTTTTTGGTGCCAATATTGGTACTACCATCACCGGTTGGCTGGTGGCATTACTGGGTATCAAACTCCAGCTTGGTACTGTTGTCCTGCCAGTCATCCTGATCGGTGCCATCCTGAAACTATTCACCAAGGGCCGCCTGGGTACCGTCGGTTATACACTGGCTGGTTTCGGTTTAATCTTTGTTGGTATCACTATGTTGCAACAAGGCATGGTTGGTTTTGAAGGTATTATCAACAGTCAGGTTTTGCACACAAATACACTCGCAGGCATATTAAAGCTGGTGTTGATCGGTATATTGGTTACCGTGA
>DAOVJZ010000194.1 GCA_030632035.1 Granulosicoccaceae bacterium
CCTGCAACAACGACACACGGACGACTGACACCGGAACAACGTGCTGATGCAGGGATTGGTGATGGCATGTTGCGTATTGCGGTTGGTCTGGAAGATATTGAAGACCTGAAAGCTGATCTGGCCAATGGTTTGTAACTACAATCTGAATATTAATGAATAGTACAAACCTTAAATTATTAAGCGTTGTGGAATTGGGTGGGTATCCCAATTTCACTGATTTGTATCAACAGGCTGGTTATGAAATTGAGATGCTCAACTCTGTGCGCAAGGCCAATAGTTGGCTCAAGAAAAACAAACCTGATGTAGTGGTCGCAGAATTCAATTTCCAGACTGATTTTCGTGATCGCACCAGCAATGTGGAATCATTAATGGCCTCTGTACAAAAACACACCGATGTCCGCGTTATTGTATTTTATGATCGTGGTGTAGAAGGGCCGCTGAAAAAACTGCTTAACGTATATCCTGACATCAATATATTGGTATTTCCAATTGAGGAAGAAAAGCTAAGAGATATATTGCAACCTGCTAATGCCTAAATTTATCAACGCCCTGAAAAACTGGAATACAGAACAGTTTTCGCAAACGCTTAAGCATGAAATTGAAGCACTTGAGCCGGGAAGCTTGCCTCTATACAAAGGTCTGACTCAAGGTGGACAAGTTGATGATGACAATATTACAGCAACTGTTATGAGCACTATCGATGATGAAAATGTTATTCAGGCAAAGGTAGGGGTGTTTTTCACCGAAATAGTGGGTGGGTGTAGTTGTGGTGATGATCCGATGTCACAGAATGTGTATTGTGAAATGCAATTCAGAATCGATAAAACCACAGCCGATACTGAAATTAATGTGTTTTTGGATTAAATCAAGAAGTTCAAAGTTTAGTAAGTCAACATCACTGCATTATCTTTCAGAAATGGGCCATGAGGCTGTTAGATTCAGGGATTTATTATATTCTGGAGAAAAGCAGTTGATAGTACTACTTATTTTCTGTTCTACAATTTGTTATTCTTACATAATAAGAATAATAAGGGGTATCTGGTTTGTTAAGGCAATTTAATCAGTTCATTCTTTCCTTCAGGGATAGCGTCAAGGATATCCTGCCTATTGTTATCGTGATTGCCTTTTTCCAATTAGTAGTATTACAAAAACCTTTCCCCAATCTTGAACAAATACTGATCGGCAGCTTACTGGTTGTTATTGGCCTGAATTTTTTTATTCGGGGTCTGAATATGGCTTTATTTCCTCTGGGGGAATCCATGGCCAATGCCTTTGCTCGCAAGGGTAGCTTGTTCTGGCTCATTGCATTTGCCTTTTGCCTGGGATTTGGCACGACCGTTGCTGAACCGGCACTGATAGCGGTAGCCGATGAGGCGGCTGAGGTTGCAGCAAAAGGGGGAGTCATTATTGACTCTGTAGTAAGTCGCTCATCTTATGCTTTTCAATTAAGAATTACGGTAGCACTATCGGTAGGTATTGCCATTGTGGTTGGTGTGATTCGCATTCTGAAAGGATGGCCAATCCAGTATTTGATTATCGGTGGCTATATAGGCGTCGTTGTGATGACCATGTTTGCACCGGAAGAAATTATCGGAATTGCTTATGATTCAGGCGGCGTAACAACCTCAACAGTAACAGTTCCTTTGGTTACAGCACTGGGGGTTGGTTTGGCATCCAGTATTAAAAATCGTAACCCCATGGTTGATGGTTTTGGACTAATTGCGTTCGCATCGCTTACACCCATGATATTTGTTATGGGCTTCGGGATAATTCGCTAATGGAATTATTACAGTATTTAGGCGAAACAGTCATAATGACCATATTGGATGTACTGCCTATCATTTCTATTATTTTTGGTTTTCAAATATTCATATTGAGGGAATCAATTCCACACATAAAAAATGTTATTATCGGTTTTGCTTATGTTCTAGTGGGGCTGGCATTCTTTCTAGTGGGGCTGGAAGAGGCATTATTTCCAATTGGTGAAGTGATGGCGCAGCAGTTAACTGATACCGCATTTATGTATGGCCATCTTGAAAGAGTTGCCGAGACTGTACACTGGTCAGATTATAAATGGGTTTATATTTTTGCAGCAGCAATTGGTTTTTCCACAACTATTGCTGAGCCAGCATTGATTGCGGTAGCGATAAAAGCCAACCAGGTATCGGGTGGTGCAATCAGTGTCTGGGGACTGCGCATTGCTGTGGCGATTGGAGTAGCTATCGGGATTGCATTGGGCTCTTATCGTATTGTGACTGGAACACCACTGCATTATTACATCATCGTTGGTTACATCATTGTTATTTTTCAAACCATGGTGACACCTCGCCTGATTATTGCGCTGGCCTATGATTCAGGCGGTGTAACCACTTCCACTGTGACTGTGCCGCTTGTGACCGCGCTGGGGCTGGGGTTGGCCAGTACGATACCAGGTCGAAGTGCTTTGATAGATGGTTTTGGCCTTATTGCATTTGCCAGCCTGTTTCCAATTATCACAGTGATGGCCTATGCACAAATAGGGCAGTGGGTTACAGAGCGGAAAAAGAAGGAGGATGAAGATGATGATTCTTGATTCAAATTTCACCAGAATTACATATAAAGAGAGGATAGACCTATGCGTTTTAAATTAATAATAGCATTGGTAGAAGACCACAAAACCGAGAAGGTGATGAATGCAGCACGCGAGTCTGGTGCAACAGGCGCTACTGTTATTAACCAGGCACGTGGTGAGGGGCTTGAACAGGCAAAAACCTTTCTGGGACTTAGCCTGGAAACACAGCGCGATATGCTATTGTTTCTCGTAGAAGAGCATTTGAGTCGCCATATACTGGAAAGAATCGAAGAGGTTGGTGAGTTTGATAAAAAGACAGGTACTGGTATTGCCTTTCAGATAGATGTGGAAGATGCGGTTGGTGTTAGCCATCAGATTCGACAGTTGTCAGAAGTCGTGGAGGAACAATTATGAATGATGAAGCAACAAAAAAAGTAAAGGTGAGTGTGCGGCAAGTGATGAAAACCCATTTTGATCTGATTGATGGGTTAACAACAGTGGCAGAAGCGTTAAAGTTAATGAGGCATGAAGAAAACAAGTCCCTTGTTATTGATAAGCGTCATGAGAATGATGAATATGGTTTTCTGCTGTTGTCGGATATAGCGCGCAATGTATTGGCTAAAGATCGATCACCAGAACGGGTGAGTGTTTATGAGATCATGGCAAAGCCTGTGGTAACAGTTGAGCCGGAAATGGATATTCGATACTGTGCTCGATTATTTGCGCGTTTTGAACTTTCGCGTGCGCCTGTAGTGGAAAACGGAAAAGTAATTGGAATTGTCAGTTTTACTGACATGGTATTGAAAGGGTTATACGCTGATGTTAATTAATATCAGTTTATTTTAACAGGTAAAAAATGGTCTTCAAAGGATAGATTGAGTCTATCATTATTCCATGTTTGACCATGATCGAAAATCATTACTTACCGTCTATCAACATGCGCTTGATGTCGTAAATGGCAAATCGTGTGTGCATGATTATCTGGTAAACACCTCTCTAGACAACAAACAATATGTTATTGCCATTGGTAAAGCCTCGTCTGACATGATGCAGGGTGCAATGGATGTTGTGACTAGAGGACTCGTTATTACCCGTTATGGGTATAACAACAATCAATCCACATTTGATGATCGTATTTGCGTCATTGAAGCC
>DAOVJZ010000198.1 GCA_030632035.1 Granulosicoccaceae bacterium
TGCATCTGTTTCAGCCAATGGTCCGGATAAAAATCCATCACGGAATACTTCAACATCCATAATGGCCTTGTCAGTTTCAACTGTTGCGACAATATCTCCACGAGAAATTTTATCGCCTATATTTTTTTCCCAACTGACAACGACACCTTCTGTCATGGTGTCAGATAATTGGGGCATTTTAACTATGTAAGTTTCAGACATGTTTTTCTGTTCTTAAATTGAAATGTTTGAATATCGAGAGGTTAAAATTTTAACCTCTCAACCTAGATAACTTTCTAACCGTTCTTGCCGAACATATTCAGTACCGCATTCACCACATCATTGGCTGTAGGAATAGCCGCTTTTTCTAATGTGTGATTATAAGGAATGGGTATGTTTTTCGCTGATACACGCACAGGTGGCGCATCCAGTTCATAAAAGCATTCTTCATTAATGATTGCCATCACTTCAGAACCCACACCAACGGCGGCTTCTGCTTCTTCAGCAATAATCGCACGATGTGTTTTTGATACTGAATTACGAATACCTTCACGATCCAGCGGATTCAACGCATAAAGGTCAATCACTTCAGCTTCAATACCGTGTTTCTTTGACAAGATATCCGCCGCCTGCAAACACCAATGCACCGAAATATTATAACCAAACAAAGTAATATCACGCCCCTGACGGGTTACTTCAGAACCTTCCAGTGGGTGGAAAAATTCTTCATCTGGCACTTCACCCTTCATGTTGTACATGATTTCATGTTCATTAATAAAGACAGGATCATTACAACGCACGGCTGACTTTAATAAACCATAGGCCTGCTTTGGATTAGACGGTGTGACTACACGCAAACCGGCAATCCCCATAAAGACTTTTTCCATACGCGCTGAATGCTGAGCCCCTAACTGATGTGCTGTACCACCCGCAGAACGAATCACAACCGGGGCTTCTAATTGGCCACCCGACATATAACGTACTTTCGCTGCCGTATTAAAAATTTGATCCATTGCCAACCAGGCAAAGTTGACTGACATAATTTCAACAATCGGTCTGACACCAATAAATGAAGCACCAATTGCCAGACCAGTAAAACCATTTTCAGAAATAGGTGTATCCATGACACGCTCAGAACCATATTTGTCATAAAGCCCATTGGTTGCCTTATAGGTACCACCTGCTACACCGATATCTTCACCCATACAAATGACTAATGGATCATTTGTCATTTCTTCATCGTGTGCACGACGTATGGCTTCCCATAACATTATATTTGCCATTATTTCGGTCCTCCATGTACCCATGGATCGTTCTCGGCCAATACATATTTCTCTAACAGATCCATTGAAGGCTCTGGAGATTCTTCCGAGAACTTGATGACATTATTTTCAATATCTTCCAGTATTTCATCATCCATTTTCTTAAAGTCGTCTTCTGTCACGTCACCCGCTTCAATCAATCGATCACGCAACATGATAATAGGGTCACGCTTACTCCATACACGTTCTTCATCTTTGGCACGATAGGCATTGGAATCAGACATAGAGTGACCACGATAACGATAAGTCATTAACTCAAGGAAATAAGGACCCTTACCAGAACGCACATGTTCAATCGCCTCTTGCGCGGCATCATAAACAATCTCGACATCCTGACCATCAACCTGTTTGGATGGAATGTCGTAACCGGCCACACGTTTGTATTGATCCACAACCGCAGTAGAACGATCGATACGTGTACCAATACCGTATAAATTATTTTCACACACATACAGCACCGGTAAATTCCATACCTTGGCCATATTTAATGATTCGTGGAATGTACCCTGATTATTCGCGGCATCACCCAGGAAGCAGATACAGATTTCTTCACCGCCCTTCATCTTGATGCCCTTGGCAAGTCCAGCCGCCAATGGGAACGGGCCACCTACCAGTGCGTAACCACCCATGAAGCGGTTGGCGACACCAAAGATATGCATGGAGCCACCCAGTCCCTTACAGCAACCGGTTTCTTTAGCATACAGTTCTGCCATCACCTCTTTAGGGTCCATGCCAGATTTGATGGCATGAATATGATCGCGATAACTGGTGATCACATAATCACTACCGACATTAGCCGCCTCAAGCACCCCATGGGCACAGGCTTCTTCACCGGAGTATAAATGGAGAAATCCGCCGATTTTGCGTTCTACATAAGCTTCGTAGCAACGCTCTTCAAAACGACGAGCGAATAACATTTCACGTAACAGGCGTTTCTTTACAGCAACGTCCATGGAATTCCTTATAATAGTGGCCAAATAAAGCGCGCTATGATCGACGTTTTAGCGCGTAAGGTCAATAAAAACAACCAAAATTGTACCAGAAGAAGGCTCAAAAATGAAACTAAAACAACAGCTTAAGACCCCTACTAGCAGTCAGCTTAATGCCCATCCGCATCTAATTATCGTATTGCCAAAAGAACAAACAAGAGCCAAATGGCCCGTTTTTCCACACTCAAACACCATCAAGGAACGCATGAGCCGGGCGGGTAAAAAATGTACAATCACCCCGTTTAGCACTGATTTACCTAATAAAATTGGCACACACACCACACTAGCTTGCATCAAAAAGGACATTTCCAGCTTTGAACTACTCAGCCTTTGCCGCAAGCTGGCAGATGAACAATTGAAGCAAAATCCGAGAGAAATCGCACTGTGCATGCCCGGTATGGAAGGCAAGCTGGCAACTCGTACTGCCGAGGCCCTGCTGGCTACCCTGTTGGCCGCCCGCTTTGAAATGCCCTCTTATAAAAGCAAGAAGGACAAACCATCTAAATTGAATAGCCTGCAAATTTATAATCTGGCTGAAAAACAGGATTTTGAGCAAACGCTTGCTGAAGCTGAAGGCAATAATCTGGCGCGATATCTGACTGCCCTGCCCCCGAATGAACTGACTCCAGCACTTTATCGCAAACGTATAACAACACTTGCCAAAGAATACGGCTGGAAAATGGATTTTCTGGATATGAAAACCCTGCGCAAGAAAAAAGCGGGGGCCTTTGTCGCTGTCGCACAAGGTAGTCCAACTGAGGATGCCGGGATTGTGCATTTACGCTACAAGCCACGTTCAAAATCAAAACTGAAAAAACTCGCACTGGTTGGTAAAGGCATTTGTTTTGATACCGGCGGCATGAATTTAAAACCGGCGCAATATATGCATGGTATGCATGAAGATATGGAAGGCAGCGCGGTTGCACTCGGTACGCTGATTGCATTGAGTAAACTGGAAGTGGATTTTGAAATCGACTGCTGGCTGGCACTGGCACAAAACCATATTGGTCCCAAAGCCTATAAACAAAACGATGTTATCACTGCATATAATGGTACCAGTATTGAAATTATTCATACCGATGCCGAAGGCCGTATGGTATTGGCAGACACACTCGCGATTGCCACCAAAGACAAACCGGATCTGTTAATGGATTACGCCACCTTGACTGGCTCCTGTGTTGGCGCACTTGGCACTATTTACAGTGGCGCATTCACTAATAAAAATGAATTTATTAACGACATTATTGAAGCTGGTCGTGACAGCGGTGAACGTGTCTGGCCATTCCCTATTGATGAAGATTATGACAAGGATCTGGAAAGTAACATCGCCGATATCAA
>DAOVJZ010000192.1 GCA_030632035.1 Granulosicoccaceae bacterium
ATTTTTTCTCACCTGTTATTTGTGTCTTTCTTTCCAACTTTCTGACCCATATCCCGATGTGATCGGGTAACATCGATCACTACCAAAGGCACGTTTCGTAATACGTACACCCGGCGGTGCCTGACGACGTTTGTACTCATTGTGGTCAGTCATTGAAGTGATGCGTTTAACCACTTCTTTATCATAGCCTGAAGCTATGATTTCCTCTACCGTCTGATCAGATTCTACATACATTTCCAGTACAGCATCCAGTACATCATAGGGTGGCAGGCTATCTTCATCCTTCTGATCCGCCCTGAGTTCTGCTGATGGTGGGCGATCAATCACACGCTGGGGGATGACAGGTGACATACTGTTTCTGTAGTCCGCTAATCTGTACACCATGGTCTTGGGCACATCCTTAAGCGCACCATATCCCCCTGCCATATCACCATATAAAGTAGCATACCCAACGGCCATTTCACTCTTGTTGCCAGTGGTCAGTACCATTTTGTGTTTCTTGTTGGAAATCGCCATGAGCAATACGCCACGACAACGCGCCTGAATATTTTCTTCGGTTGAATCTTCTGGTAAACCGGCAAACTCGTCTTTGAGACTTTCGCTAAATGTTTTGAATAGTGGTTCAATTGAGATCACCCGATGCTCAATTCCCAGTGCCTCGGCTTCAGCCTCTGCATCTTCCACACTCATATCGGCCGTATAACGCGATGGCATCATGACCCCTTCAACACGTTCATTGCCAATCGCATCCACAGCAATCGCAGCGGTCAATGCGGAATCAATACCACCGGACATACCAATAACGACACCCTTGAAACCATTTTTATTAATGTAATCACGCACGCCGAGCACAAGCG
The DNA here is from genome assembly GCA_030632035.1 of Granulosicoccaceae bacterium. Lineage (GTDB taxonomy): Bacteria > Pseudomonadota > Gammaproteobacteria > DAOVJZ01 > DAOVJZ01 > DAOVJZ01. The sequence goes on from DAOVJZ010000192.1 coordinate 858, forward strand.
CATTGTAAACACTTTCAACTTCTGACAAACGTTGTGCCTGTTGTTCATCTTTAATAACACGTACTGTTTTACCATCAAAATCAAAATTGACCGGATAAATGCATTCTTTAAATGCAGGGGCACGTGCTTCAATACGATCTTCATCCATAACAAAGGAATCACCATCAAAGACAAGCTCATCCTGCCCGCCTACCAGATTGGCATAAACAACAGGGACACCACTCTCATGGATACGCTGTGCCACAACATCTTCACGCTCATGTGTTTTTTGTAAGTGATAAGGCGAGGCATTCAGATTAAAAATCAGTTTTGCACCCGCCTTTACAGATTTGCTAACCGGTTCCGGGAACCAGATGTCTTCGCAAATTGTCAACCCGATAGGTATGCCTTTGATATCAACAACACAGGGTTCACTGCCTTCATAAAAATAGCGTTTCTCATCGAACACACCATAATTGGGTAAGCGATGTTTGAAATAAGTCGTGATAATCTTGCCATCACGAATTAAAGAAGCTGCGTTATAGAATTTTTCTTTTTGTTCACAGGGATAACCAACAACCACATCAATGCCGCTCACCTGTTTTACCAGTTCCTGCATTGCGTGTGCTGTTTGTTTACGGAAATCAGGCCGTAATAATAAATCAACAGGTGGATAACCTGTCAGGGTCAATTCGGGAAATAAAATGGCGTCGGCTTTTTGTTCATCGCGCGCAGTATTGATTGCTTCCAGAATGCGTTGCACATTCCCTGCAATGTCACCTACCAGCAGGTTGATCTGGGCAATCGAAACTCTTAAACGTTTAGACATTTAGTTTGGTATGAAATGGGAAAACAACTACTGGAAAAATTCTAGCATCTTTTCACCAATATCTGCAGGTGATTTTGCCACTGTTACCTCGGCCTTTCCAAGTGCTGATACCTTGTCACGTGCCTTGCCCTTGCCACCCGAAATAATAGCTCCGGCATGTCCCATGCGTTTACCGGGCGGTGCAGTCACACCCGCAATATAGGCCACAACCGGCTTACGCACATTGGATTTGATGTATTCTGCTGCATCTTCCTCATCAGTACCACCGATCTCACCCACCATAATAATACCCTTGGTCTGACGATCTTCCTCAAACATTTTCAGGCAATCGATGAAGCTCAAACCATGGATGGGATCACCACCGATACCCACGCACGTACTTTGACCCAGACCGGCTGTAGTAATCTGGTTTACGGCTTCATAAGTCCACGTACCGGAACGCGAGACAATCCCGATATTACCGGGCTTGTGTATAAAACCAGGCATGATCCCAATCTTGCATTCACCGGGAGTGATAATACCGGGGCAATTGGGACCAATTAAAACAGCATCATTGGATTTAATGGCCGCTTTCGCGCGCAGCATATCCAGTGCCGGAATACCTTCAGTAATACAAACAATCACCTTAATACCGGCATCGGCCGCTTCGAGAATGGAATCCGCAGCATAGGCAGCAGGCACATAAATCACACTGGCTTCAGCACCAGCTTCATCCACTGCTTCACGAACAGTATTAAAGACCGGGCGATCAAGATGGATTTGCCCGCCTTTACCCGGCGTTACACCACCGACCAATTGGGTACCGTATTCAATCATTTGTTCAGAATGAAAGGTACCCTGCTTACCAGTATAACCCTGCACAATCACTTTGGTTTTTTTGTTAACGAGTATGCTCATTTTTTTAACGCCGCCTTGACTGATTTTTCGGCCGCATCCGTCAATCCATTTGCAGTGATAATATTCAATCCGCTTTGTTCCAGCATCTTGCGACCCAATTCCACGTTGGTGCCTTCAAGACGCGCCACAATTGGAACGCCAATATGCGCTTCTTTTGCCGCTGCGATAATACCCTCTGCTATCAAATCACAACGCACGATACCACCAAAGATATTGACCAGAATGGCTTTGACTTTTTCATCGGACAGGATCAGTTTGAAGGCTTCAGTTACACGTTCTGCTGTAATACCACCACCGACATCAAGAAAGTTGGCTGGTTCACCACCGTGCAGTTTAATGATATCCATCGTCGCCATCGCCAGCCCGGCACCATTGACCATACAGGCAATATTGCCATCGAGCCGGATATAATTCAGATCCAGTTGAGCGGCTTTGTATTCTTTTTCGTCTTCTTGAGAGGCATCACGTAACTCTGCCACAGCTTTTTGTCGGTACAATGCATTATCATCAACATTGATCTTGGCATCGACTGCCATCAAGTGACCATCACTGGTCACAACCAGTGGATTAATCTCCAGCAGACTCACATCTTTCTCATTAAACAAGCGATAGGCACTATTCAAAATGTTGGCGAGCTCCTTGACTTGAGCTCCTTCAAGTCCCAAACCAAATGCCAATTGTCGGCATTGATAACCCTGCACACCGACTACCGGATCAATCTTTTCTGTCAAAATCTTTTCCGGTGATTTAACCGCCAGCTCTTCAATATTCATACCTCCTTCAGCTGAGGCAATCACAACAATGCGTTCACTTGCACGATCGACCAGCATGCTGAAATAGATCTCGCGATCTATCTGGCTCGGTTTTTCCACCAGGATATAGCTAATGGGCTGACCCTTTGCATCAGTCTGGTGAGTAACCAGATTTTTGCCCAGCATTTCACTGGCAAATTGACCGACTTCATCACTGGTATCCACAATCTTGACACCACCCGCCTTGCCACGGCCACCGGCATGCACCTGCGCCTTGACCACCCAGCGATCACCGCCCAGTGATTGCGCCGCAGATAACGCATCTTCTGCTGTTGTAGCTGATTTACCTTCGGGAACCGGGATGCCGTAATCGGCAAATAGCTTCTTGGCCTGAAATTCGTGTATGTTCATGTTCGTA
>DAOVJZ010000121.1 GCA_030632035.1 Granulosicoccaceae bacterium
ACAATTTCAGGGTTAGCAAATGTTGTGCGTTCCAGTTTCACACAGTCCACACACCAGTCGGCATAAAAATCAATCATGACCGGTTTGGCTTGTGCCTTGGCTTTTTCTATTTCATTTTTAAATTCATTCAGCCCCTTTATTTTTTTGAACTCAACATGTGCCAGTTTTTGTTGTGTTGTTTCACCGGTAGAGATTCGTTCCAGTGGATGGAACATGTCACGTGCGCCGGTTGCAGCACCAATCAATAACATTACACCGTATATTAATAAAATAATGCCAAGACCCTTACCCAGTTTTTGTACACTACCTGCAGTAGCAGGCAATGCTTGTAATGTGCCCATGTAAACTGAAGTCACGATAAACAGGATGGCCCATAACGCCATGGAAATACCGGGTGACAAAATGCGTTCCAGGATCCAGATGGCCAGTCCCAGTAACAGCACACCAAAAACGGCCTTAACGATATTCATCCAGGCCCCCGCTTTGGGTAACCACTTACCGGCTGAAGTACCAATCGCGATTAACGGTGCACCCATACCCATACTCATTGCAAACAGTGCCAGGCCACCTAACATGGCATCTTTGGTTTGGCTTATATAAATCAATGCGCCTGCCAACGGGGGAGCAACACAGGGACCGACAATCAATGCAGAAAGAAAACCCATAATCGCAACACCCAAAATAGAACCGCCTTTTTGTTTGTTGCTGAATTCATTAATTTTTGACTGTAGTGATGCAGGTAATTGCAATTCATAAAAACCGAACATGGATAATGCGAGCAACACAAATACAGCACTAAAACTGATCAATAACCAGGGTTCCTGAAATGCGGCTTGCAGGTTATATCCCCATGAGCCAGCAATAATCCCGGCGATGGTATAAGTAAACGCCATGGCTAGTACATAAGTAAGTGATAAGATAAAGGCACGAGGTGTTGAAAGCGTTTCACCTTGTCCAACGATGATGCTGGATAAAATCGGGATCATCGGAAATACACACGGAGTGAAAGATAACAGCAAACCAAAACCAAAGAAGGTTAAAAGAATAATAACTAAATTGTCTTCTGACAGTGTACGCGCAATGCTGTCCTGTTCCGAGATGATGACAGGGTCACTTGTTACTGAAGAAGTTTGTGTTACAGACGGAAGCGACAGTTCAACTGTCTTTCTTATAGGAGCATAACAAATAGAGTTTTCTTTGCAGCCTTGATATTCAACCGTGAGAATGATTTTTTCAGGCGATGTGTTCTTGCGTTGTATTGAAATATTGGCTTCCGTATTATATAAATAAATTTCCATCTCACCAAAATACGGGTCATGTTTCTTTTTCCCTTTAGGGAAAACAATATTGCCTAATGTGATATTGTCATTTTCAGTATTAAATTTGAAACGTTCGCGATAAAGGTAATAACCATCAGCAATTTCCCAACGTGTAATAATGGTGTTGGCATCGATAACTTCTGCACTGAATGCAAAGGCCTTGTCGGGTTCCAGAAATTCGTTGGCATCATCTCCCAAGCCAAAATCATCGAAAAGGCCGGGCGAAGAAGTATCTGCCATAGAAAATGAAAATGGCAGATAAAGAAACAGCAGGACAATCAAATTACGTAAATTCATTTAAAGGCTCTCTTGGCATTGTTGACCAACCCAGGCCAGATAATCATTCAGTCCATCTGATATAGGGACTGCAATGATTTCAGGAAGTTCATAGGGATGCTTATCACGAATCATTTTTTCCAGTTCAGGATAACGTCTTTTTACTGACTTGATGACAAGCAGGCATTCGTTCCCTGTTTCCAGTTTACCTTCCCATTCATAGATGGAAGTAAGGCCGGGAATGATATTGATACATGCAGCCAGATGTTCCTGCACTAGCAGGGTAGCGAGGTTTTTGGCCACGCCTGTATCCGGGCAGGTATTGAGTACGATGTGGTAGTTATCGGGATTGATGTCCTGTACCATAATTTTTGTAGTCTGACGTTTATGCAGAGTATAAATGATTGGGCTTGATATCAATGGATTTAACCACAATAACGATGGATAGTATTCCTTCAAAGACCTATTAAAATATAAGACGATATTGTGAAAATTTTATTCCTTATTTTCCTGCTGGTACCGATTATCGAGATCTATTTTCTGATTGAAATCGGTGAGGTCATCGGTGCCATTCCTACAGTCTTTCTGGTTGTATTTACGGCTGTTCTAGGTGTACAACTACTGCGATTTCAGGGACTTTCGGCCCTGCAACGGGTGCAGGCCAGTATGGCACGGGGAGAGATGCCGGCAGTTGAATTGATGGAAGGGGTTGTGATGCTGGTGGGTGGTGCTTTGTTACTCACTCCCGGATTTTTCACTGATGCACTGGGGTTTTTATGCCTGATCCCGCCTCTGCGTCAGAAAATGATTCGCTCAGTAATTAGTCGTTTTATCCGGTTCCCTGATGGTGGCGGAGGTCCATCATCATCTCAATCACAGTCTCATGGCCCACGCACTATTGAGGGTGAATTTCACAAGATCGACGATGATTAAATAGTAAATAAATCAGCCTCACCCCTTGAATCTTGCCATTTAGACCTTATCATTAGCACTCATCAACGGCGAGTGCTAACAAGGCGCCGCAGATATTCTAAAAATTCGTATTAAAACAAAGTCTTATAGGAGATTTAAACAAGATGAATATTCGTCCACTCCATGATCGCGTCATTGTACGCCGTGTTGAAGAAGAACGTACTTCAGCTGGTGGCATCGTAATTCCTGATGCTGCAACTGAAAAACCAAGCCAAGGTGAAATCCTGGCTGTTGGTAATGGCAAACTGCTCGAAAGCGGTGATGTCCGTCCCCTTGATGTCAAAGTGGGTGACAAGGTGTTGTTTGGCAAGTACTCCGGTACTGAGGTCAAGGTTTCTGGTGATGAAGTCCTCGTGATGCGTGAAGAAGACATCATGGGTGTTGTTCAGTAAACACCATTCAAAGAATTTTTTAGATTTAACTTTCCGAATTAAAGGGGAAATACAATGTCAGCAAAAGACGTCAGATTCAGCGATGAAGCTCGTCACGGCATGGTCAATGGTGTGAACACACTGGCCAATGCAGTAAAAGTTACTCTAGGACCTAAAGGTCGTAACGTAGTTCTGGATAAAAGTTTTGGTGCGCCAACTGTTACTAAAGATGGTGTGTCAGTTGCAAAAGAAATTGAATTAAGCGACAAGTTTGAAAACATGGGCGCACAGATGGTTAAGGAAGTTGCTTCCCAGACTTCTGATGTTGCCGGTGATGGCACTACTACAGCGACTGTACTTGCACAGGCCATTCTGCGCGAAGGCATGAAAGCGGTTGCTGCCGGTATGAACCCAATGGATTTGAAACGCGGTATCGACAAGGCCTCTACCAAAGCAGTACAGGCACTTAAAGATATGTCTGTACCATGTACTGATGAAAATGCGATTTCACAGGTGGGTACGATTTCTGCCAACTCTGATGAGACCATTGGCCAGAACATTGCAAATGCCATGGGCAAGGTAGGTAAAGAAGGTGTGATTACCGTTGAAGAAGGTTCTGCACTGGAAGATGAACTGGACGTAGTTGAAGGTATGCAATTCGATCGTGGTTATCTTTCTCCCTACTTTGTCAATAACCAGAACAACATGAGTACCGAAATGGAAGCTCCTCTGATTCTTCTGTATGACAAGAAGATTTCCAATATTCGTGAAATGCTTCCAATTCTGGAAGGTGTAGCAAAAGCCGGTAAGCCATTATTGATAATCGCTGAAGATGTTGACGGTGAAGCCTTGGCAACACTGGTTGTAAACAATATTCGCGGTATTGTTAAGGTTTGCGCAGTTAAGGCCCCCGGCTTTGGTGATCGTCGTAAGGCGATGTTGCAAGACATCGCAATTCTGACCGGTGGCCAGGTTGTTTCTGAAGAAGTTGGTTTGAGTCTTGAAAAGACAACGATTGATGATCTGGGTTCAGCCAAGAAGATTAATGTTAGCAAGGAAAACACGATCGTTATTGATGGTGCCGGTGATCCGAAGGACATCGAAGCACGTGTTAACCAGATTCGTGCACAGATTGAAGAAGCAACATCTGATTACGATAAGGAAAAGATGCAGGAACGCGTTGCCAAACTGGCTGGTGGTGTTGCCGTAATCAAGGTTGGTGCGGCTACTGAAGTTGAAATGAAAGAAAAGAAAGCGCGTGTTGAAGATGCTCTGCATGCGACTCGTGCGGCAGTTGAAGAAGGAATCGTACCTGGTGGCGGTAGTGCCATGTTACGTGCTCGCGCTGCTATCAGTGATCTGAAGGGCGACAACCATGATCAGGATGTTGGTATTGATATCCTGCGTCGTGCATTGGAAGAGCCTTTGCGTCAGATTGTGAGCAATGCGGGCGTTGAAGCCTCTGTTGTTCTTAACAAGGTAGAAGAAAGCAAAAGTGAAAATTATGGTTACAATGCGCAGACTGGTGAATATGGTGACATGATCGAGATGGGTATTCTGGATCCAACCAAGGTTTCCCGTTCAGCTCTGCAAAATGCAGCCTCTGTTGCCGGACTCATGATCACAACTGAATGTATGGTAACTGACATGCCTCAGGATGATGCAGCTGGTGGCGGTATGCCAGACATGGGTGGTATGGGTGGCATGGGTGGTATGGGCGGCATGATGTAAGCTGTCTCACCCATAGTAATAAAAAAAGCCCCGCAATGCGGGGCTTTTTTTTATGGTTGGGTTTTTATTTTTTAATCATCAGTCAGACTTAACCCGCCGGGAGGTGTAGTTGGACTACCACCAGATGCAGCTTGTTTAACGTCAGCAGCTGGTGCGGGTTTTGGTGCAGCAGCGCCTGGGTGCATCATTGTGTTTTGATTGTCATCTTCACCCTGTTCAAGTTTAAGACCAGAAGCAGGATCTTCTGATTCATCCGTAACATTTTTTTCTTCAAGGTTGATACGTAGACGCAGATTATTCGGTGAGTCAGAGTTACGCAATGCTTCTTCCAGAGAAATTTTGCCTTCCTTGTAGATTTTGTAAAGTGCGCCGTCAAAGGTTTGCATACCAATGTTTTCAGATTTTTCCATGACTTCTTTAATAGCAGAGACCTCACCTTTCATAATCAAGTCACGTATCAATGGTGTACCTAACAAAACTTCTACAGCAGCGGCACGCCGACCATCAAGCGTGGGTATCAGGCGTTGTGATACGAAACCGCGTAGGTTAAGAGAAAGATCCAGCAACAACTGGTTACGACGATCATCCGGGAAGAAGTTAATAATACGATCCAGTGCCTGGTTAGCATTATTGGCATGGAGTGTTGAAATTGCCAGGTGACCGGTTTCGGCAAAGGCAATCGCATGTTCCATTGTTTCACGGTCACGAATCTCACCAATCAAAATCACATCGGGAGCCTGACGCAAGGTGTTTTTTAATGCATCTTCATAAGTATCTGTATCCATACCCACTTCACGTTGGGTGATAATAGATTTCTTATGGTTGTGAATAAATTCAATCGG
>DAOVJZ010000140.1 GCA_030632035.1 Granulosicoccaceae bacterium
ACCGGTCGCCGTTATGGTATGAAACAAACCTGGTGGTATGACGGTCGTCGTGACATTCAAGCGGCTACCAAGGGTGCGCTGGATTATTTGCAAAAACTGCATAAAGAATTTAACGGTGACTGGATGCTGGCACTCGCGGCCTACAATGCCGGTGAAGGTAATGTCGGCAAGGCTGTGCGCAAGAACAAAAGACGTGGCAAATCGATTGATTTTTTCTCACTGAAACTACCGCGTGAAACCAAGATGTATGTGCCGAAGTTGCTGGCGATTGCCGCGATTGTCGGGGATCCGGCATTTTATGCCATTAAACTGAAACCCATTGCAGATAAACCTGTTTTTGAAGCTGTCCATTTTGATTCACAACTCGATTTGGCACTAGCCGCTGATCTGGCGGGTATGAGCATGGATGAGTTCTATTTATTGAATCCGGCATTTAACCGTTGGGCAACCGATCCAAAAGGCCCGCATCGTTTGTTACTGCCGATTGATAAAGTCGCCCAGTTTGAAGAAGGTCTGGCCAATCATCCTGCCAGTGAACGTATTCACTGGAAACGCCACAAGGTGCGCAAGGGTCAAACCATCGGTACGATTGCGCATAAATACAGAACCAGCACAGCCATGATCAGGAAGGTGAATCGTCTGCGTGGCAATACGATTCGTGCGGGTAAAAGTCTGACTATTCCGGTTGCGACCAAGAGTCTGGCGTTTTACAACAAGAGCAATGACCAACGCCTCAAGCGTGTTAAGAACACACCGCGTAAGGGCAAGAAACGCACTCACACCGTTCGCAGTGGCGATACCATGTGGGACATTTCCAGAAAATATAAAGTCAGCACACGCCGTCTGGCCAAGTGGAATGGTATGGCACCACGCGATATGCTCAAGATTGGGCAAAAGCTGGTTGTGTGGTCACGTAACAGTGGCAGTGTGAAAAAGACATCCTGGTCATCAACGGCCAGCAATGATGCGACTAATAGAAAGATTACCTACCGCGTACGTCGAGGCGATTCGCTTTCACGTATTGCATCTAAATTCCGCGTAAGTATTAATCAGTTAAGACGCTGGAACAGACTGCCTAAAGGAAAATTCCTGCAACCGGGTCAGGCTTTAAAACTGTTTATTGATGTGACCAAGCAGAGTAGCTAAAAAATAATCTACTTCTGAAAAGTTCCTGAAGTGGATGATGGCTATCGGCAATTGCTCCCTGCATTGCTCTACCTCGCACATCCCTGTGCGAGAGGCGAAAAGAAATGAAAAACCGGAGTTTTGGCCAGGGAATGCCTTATGTCGTGGAGCACATGGACGTGTGAGAACGACTTACATACTAGTAAATGAGCACCCAATATACGGGCACAAGTATTTTGAATTTCTTTTCAACGCAGTCAGCGCCGCTTCAGGGGCTTTTCAGTTAACTCCAGGAAGAAAGCCCGCCTTCAAGTACGTAGGCATCAAACTCATTTTCGCCCAGTGTATATACGGCGGCTGAGCTACGACGCCCTGTATCGCAATAAATGATATACCTTGTCGCCTTATCAAGGTTTGTTATGTTGTTGCGCAGGGAGGCCAACGGGATGTTCATACTGCCTTCAATGCAGTTCGCTTCATGTTCATCAGGTAAACGCACATCGATCCATTCAGCGCCTTCCTTTACCATCGCTTTTGCCTGCTCCATTGTTGCATGGTTCAATGTGGGTTCATTCAATAAACTATTAAAGTCATCCTTGTTCAAGCGCATCATGATGCCATCGGTGACCATGGTCACTGTCGCGTTGCGTTTGTTATCAGAAATCAGTGCATCTTCACCAAAGCAGTCGCCGGGTTCCATGTCTGCCAGCAATTCGCTATCACCATTATTGCCATGGCGCGTTACTTTGCATTTGCCTTCGCGGACAATATAAAAATAATCACCTTCCTGACCTTCTTCAACTACTATGTCGCCTTTTTTGTACGTGACAGGCTCCATGCGCATGAAGATGGCCTGAATGTTGGCGGGTGGGATACGGTAGAAAATTTTTGCTCTGAGAATGGTATCAGTCCAGTCTTCATTACCCCCACCCTCTTCATCAGAATCAACCCTTATCCCTTTTTCGGAAGATTGATCCCATGTCAGGACAATATCCATTTCCTTGCGATCAAGCAGTGCAACAACAATATCTGTTTTTGATTTAGCTGTAGCGCGTCTGGGTTGAACATCGACAACCGGGTGTTTAGAATCATCTGAGCCACCACTGATAACAGCACCCACACCATCTTTATCCTGAACTTCAACATCCCCTTTCAGGACGTACATGACCCAGTTATCGTGTTCCCCTTCCTTGAACAACACCTTGCCAGCTGGCAGGCGCTTTATCAAAATAGTGTCGGCAAGACGGTAAAAATTATTCTTGCTCAAGCTATTGAGAGGACTATATTCCTTGAATATTTCTATGCTCATGTGATTAATTTACTTCAATTTTTATAGTTTTAGAATACAACAATTTAACTTTTGTGCAAAAAACAGGCTACTTTGTGCGAATCGGAAATGATTTGCGTCTCTGGATAGCCCTTTTTACATCTTTCTTCTACTTTTGGACACCTGGGGTGGAAATAACACCCTTCAGGCGGATTGGCCGGTGAAGGCATATCCCCTTCCAGTCTTATTATTTCCCGCCCTGAATCCAGCTCCACTTCCGGTACGGCCGATAACAGTGCCTTTGTATATGGATGTTTCGGCTCGGCAAAAACTTCCTTTATTGTTCCGTACTCAACAATGCGCCCCAGATACATTACCGCGACCTCATGTGCAAAATATTCAACTACAGAAAGATTGTGAGTAATGAATAAATATGACAAACCTATTTCTTCCTGTAGTTGTTTCAACAGGTTCAATATCTGCGCCTGAACGGACACATCCAGTGCACTGGTGGGTTCGTCACAGATAACCAGCTTCGGTTCGACTGCCAATGCACGCGCAATACAAATACGTTGGCGCTGACCACCGGAAAACTCATGCGGGAATCGATATTTTGCTTCTGTTGATAATCCAACTTGTTCCAGTAAATCATTCACTCGCTGGAAGCGTTGGTCTTCACTCAGGGTACGCTGATGTACTTTCATGCCCTCACTGATGATTTCCATGACACGCATACGCGGATTCATGGAAGAAAACGGATCCTGAAATATAAATTGCATTCCGGCCCGTGCCGCTTTCAGTTTCTCCAGCTCGAGTGCGGTTAGTTCGTTGCCACTAAATTGCACTGTGCCATCGGTTGGTTTAATGAGTTGCAATATCCCCTTGCCAACGGTTGTTTTTCCACAACCTGATTCGCCCACCAATGCGACTGTTTTGCCAACCGAAATATCCAGTGCGATACCATCGACTGCCTTGACCTGTCCCACCACCCGTTTGAATACGCCTTTGTGGATAGGGAAATGGACTTTCAGGTTATCTACTTTCAGTAAAGTTTTATCTGAAGTTTCTGGCTCTGGTGATTCAATCGTTGATACCGATGCAGGCTTGCTAACCAGATCAGAAAAATGACAACGCAGGCTTTGCTGTGCGGATAGAGTCTCGAGCAAAGGCGGTTGATTGTTGCATTTGTCTTGCGCATAGTCACAACGTTCAACAAAGCGACAGCCAGCAAATTTCTGGTTTAATGGTGGTACCGTGCCATGAATAACTTCAAGGTTTTGCCCGCGCTTGCCTGCATTAGGTACTGACTGAAACAGTTTGATTGAATACGGGTGTCGTGGCGTATTAAAGAAGGTGTCACGATCAGCGATCTCGACAATCTCACCTGCATACATCACGCCAACCCGGTTTGCCATGCGTGCAACCACACCCAGGTCATGTGTGATCAATAAAATAGCCATGCCCGTCTTTTTCTGCAGGTCAGACAATAAGTCCAGAATCTGCGCCTGAATGGTGACATCCAGCGCCGTTGTTGGCTCATCGGCAATGAGTAAATCCGGTTCGCAGGCTAATGCCATTGCAATCATGACACGCTGTTTCATGCCGCCAGACAGTTGATGCGGGTATTCACTAATGTGACGTGCAGGATCCGGGATACCCACCGCGTCCAGTAACTCAATCGCACGTTGTTTGGCGGAAAAATACCCCGTGATCTTATGTCGGACAAGCACTTCCCTGATTTGTTGGCCAACGGTCATGACGGGATTCAACGAAGTCATGGGCTCTTGAAAAATGATTGAGATGCGCGAACCGCGCACCTTGCGCATGGCAACTTCAGAAAAAGCCAGGATGTCATCATCGTTTAACTGAACACGTCCTGCGGTTATATTTCCGGCCGGTTGCGGGATCAGTTGCAATAACGACAAGGCGGTCATGGACTTTCCACAACCGGATTCGCCCAGTAACGCAAAGGTTTCACCCTTGTTTATTTCAAAGCTGACATCATCGACAACACGCGAGGCAGTTTCACCTTTGCCAAAGCAGGTTTTAAGACCTTCTATTTTGAGTAATAGTTCAGCCACGAGCTAGTAACCCGCATTTCTCATCAGGATGACAAACCCTCGCTTGATCTTTTATTCCACAACAAATTCTCTTCACTCGGAAATACGCACTGTTATTCCTCTCCCTCAGATAATCCGTTGTGGAATAAAATCTCTTCGCGATCATTTCGCCTCCTGATGAGAACTGCGGGTTAACCTCGGATCAAATGCGTCACGTACCGAGTCAGAAAACAGGTTCGCACACAGTACCAGCACGAACATAAAGATGAATGAAGCCAGTAATGGCCACCACACCACCGGTTCCCGCGCCATTTCAAGTCGGGCGCTGTTAATCATATTGCCCCAACTGATCATGGAAGGATCGACACCCACACCCACATAGGACAACACGGCTTCGGCCAGCACCAACCCGCTGAAATCCAGCACGACCGAGATCAACACGATGTGCATCACGTTGGGTAATATATGGCGCACGATAATCGTAAAGTGATTAACACCAAAGGCCGTGGCCGCTTGTACATACTCCAGTTCACGCAGTTTGAGCGCTTC
>DAOVJZ010000109.1 GCA_030632035.1 Granulosicoccaceae bacterium
ATGTGCATGCAATCAAATTAATTCCGCCGGAAGAAAAATTTTCGAGCGGTATCCACCCGTCTGCAACAGTGGGTGATGATTTCACTATTCACAATACTGCATTGATTGGTTCACATGCGACGAGTGAGGATGGCATTGTGATCGAGGCAGGGTGTTATGTTGGTTCAGGTACCTCAATCGGAAAGAATTCAAAGATTGGCCAGGACAGTTATTTAGCAGCCAATGTGTCAATTTACCATGGAACTGTTATTGGTGAACGTGCCCTGATTCACTCCAGTGCCGTTATCGGGGCCGATGGCTTTGGTTTTGCTAATGACAAGGGGCAATGGCTTCGAATCCCCCAGCTTGGCGGGGTAAGAATTGGCAATGACGTAGAGATTGGCAGCAACACTACGGTTGATAGAGGGGCAATAGAAGATACCGTTATTGGAGATGGTGTGAAACTGGATAACCTGATCCAGATTGCCCACAATGTTCAAATTGGTGATAACTCGGCTATTGCAGCCTGCACAGGTATTTCTGGCAGTGTAAAGATAGGCAAACGCTGCACTCTTGCTGGGCAGGTCGGTGTTGCAGGCCATCTTGAACTAGGTGATGATGTGCATATTACCGGTAAATCATTGGTAACCAAGTCTATCCTTAAACCCGGTGTTTATTCTTCCGGACCGGCACCAGCTGAACCACAAAATATCTGGCGCCGAAATATAGTAAGATATCGCCAACTGGATGATATGGCCAGTCGTCTTGCGGCACTGGAAAAGCAGTTAAATAAATCAGATAAATAATAAGGAGCCTCCGATTAATTCATGAACAGATGCTATAAGCCTAAAATCACTCACTTCTGCGTTGCAAACCTTGGCAATAAAATAACTATTACCTGTGATTTGCGCCTTGAATTAAGTGATTTTGAATCTCATATCATTCTGTCCAGAATTAATCAGAGGCTCCATAAGAAGGAAATAATGTGACTGTCCTGGATGTAAACCAAATTCTTGAACGATTACCCCATCGTTATCCCTTCCTGTTAATAGATCGGGTCACCGAAATTGAACCCGGTAAATGGATTAAAGGTTATAAGAATGTAACTTATAACGAACCCTTCTTTAACGGCCATTTTCCACAAAAACCGGTTATGCCGGGCGTGTTGATCATTGAAGCCATGGCTCAGGCAACAGGTTTGCTTGCCTATGAGACGGTTGAAGAAAAGCCGAGTAAGGAATCCATTTATTATTTTGTTTCTGCTGACAAGGTGAGATTCAAACAACCAGTATGTCCAGGTGATCAGCTTGAACTATATGCAGAAATATTACGTGTCAAAAAGGGAATGTGGAAATTTGATTGCAAGGCCAGTGTCGATGGAAAAGTGGTCGCCTCTGGTGAGATCATGTGCGTATCAAAGGATCCCTGATTTGATTGATGAAAGAGCAGTCATCGATCCTTCTGCAAAACTGGCTGATGATGTCAGTGTTGGTCCTTTCTCTATTATTGGTCCTGATGTTGAAATCGATTCCGGTACAGTCATTGGTCCTCATGTGGTTATCAAAGGGCCAACTCGCATTGGCAAGGACAACAAGATCTATCAATTTTCATCGATTGGTGAAGATCCGCAAGACAAAAAATTTGCCGGTGAAGCAACCCGGCTTGAGATCGGCGATGGCAATACCATTCGTGAATATTGTTCAATCAACCGTGGTACCAGTGACGGCGGTGGCATAACCCGCATCGGTAATGACAACTGGATCATGGCCTATGTGCATGTTGCGCATGATTGTCAGGTAGGTAATCACACCATCTTTGCCAACAATGCGACATTGGCAGGCCATGTTGATGTGGATGATAATGCTATTTTAGGCGGTTTTGCCGCGGTGCATCAGTTTTGCCGCATTGGTGAACACAGTTTTACTGCCATGGCGACCGCCATCAATAAAGATATACCGCCTTTTGTGATGGCATCAGGTAATCTGGCTAAACCCCATGGTCTGAATATGGAAGGTCTGAAGCGCCGTGGCTTCAGTGATGCCAGCATCAAGAACATGCGCAAGGCCTATAAATTGTTATACATGTCAGGGCTTAGACTCGAAGAAGCACTCAAACAAATGAAAGCACTGGCCAGCGAGACACCCGAAGTAGATCTCATGGTGTCTTTCATTGAGAAATCCACACGTAGTATCATTCGATAGTCATTAAACTACCAGACAGTTAATCATGCGTATTGGTATCCTTGCAGGCGAAACTTCCGGTGACCAGCTAGGTGCGGGTTTGATCCGCGCCATCAAACATCATGTGCCCGATGCCGTGTTTGAAGGTATCGCTGGCCCCAAAATGATCGAGGCCGGTTGTACTTCATTTTTCCCGATGGAAAAGCTGTCGGTATTAGGACTGGTTGAAGTCATAAAACATTATCGCGAGCTTAAAGGCATACGCGATCATCTGATCCGTCACTTTATCGATAGTCCACCCGATGTATTCATTGGTATTGATCTACCCGATTTTAATTTACCCATGGAGCGTAAATTAAAAGAAGCCGGTATTCCAACGGTGCATTATGTCAGTCCGACCGTGTGGGCATGGCGACCGGGAAGGGTGCACGGTATCGCCAAATCTGTCAGCCTCATGCTGACCATGTTCCCGTTTGAAAACGAGATATACGAACAACACAATGTGCCGGTGGAATTTGTTGGCAATCCGATTGCCGATATGTTCCCGATGCAACCGGACAGGACAGTAGCGCGACACAAACTCGATATCTCGGAACAGGCGAAAGTGATTGCCCTGTTACCCGGTAGCCGGGTAAGTGAACTGCAACGTCACGCTGAACTAGTCATTAAAACCGCGCAGTGGTGTCATGAAAAAAATCCGGATGTGCAATTCATTGTGCCGCTGGCCTCAAAGGAACTGCGCCGTATTTTTGAAAACGAACTCCAGCGACTCAATGCCAACCTGCCGATCACGTTATTCGATGGGCAGTCCCATGATGTCCTCATGGCCTGCGATGCGGTACAGCTTGCATCCGGTACGGCCGCTGTTGAAGCCATGCTCATGAAACGCCCCATGGTCGTGACCTATAAGCTCAACTGGCTTAGTTACCGTATTATGAATGCCATGCTTAACGTGCCTTATGTGTGTATGCCGAATAATCTGGCCGGTAGTGAAATTGCGCCGGAGTTTATTCAGCATAAGGCGAAGCCGGAGAAGATGGGGGCAGTGTTACTGGATTATATTGATCATCCGGAGAAGACGGTTCCTATTATTGAGAAATTTACTGAGATTCATGAGACGTTAAGGAAGAATGCGGATGAATCTGCGGCGCAGGCTGTGCTGAAGTTGATCACCAAGTAACAGTTATCCGTCATTCCCTAAATACCCCGTCATGCCGGCGGAAGCCGGTATCTCGTAATAAAAACACCGTTCGTCCCCAAGTACCTTGTCATTTCGACCGAATAACATGAGCAGAGAAATCTCGTTTTTTATGTCGCTGACGCGACGGTTCTAATGCGGGGATTCGCCCCCGCCCGACGAAATACTTTTCTCTTGCTTGTCCAAGAGAAAAGTATTCAAAAGAGAAAGACACCCAACGTCACAGAACCCCCCCTCGGTGCACAGCAAAAAATCAGCGTGAACAGAACTCGCACATTTCGCAAAGAACGCGAAATGCCGCTCAAACAGGCTGTTCACTTCATCTGATTTTTCACTGCGCACCGAGGCTGTGCCGAATGGGACTAAAACCCCAAACCCCTATTTTGATCTTACTTCCCCTCCCCTTGAGGGAGGGGATTGAGGGGAGGGGTAAAATCAATCTCCATTAACAACCCCAAAGACATGAAGAAAAACAAGGTCTATACGCATGTGTTTTTCTGTAATAGGATCAGACAAGGTATGGGAGAAGCATAAAAATAAGTATTTCCTTATATTTCTAGTATTACAATAGTACTGCTCCCACCTAATTTATTGTTAGATAGCTCCAAAAATTATTACGAGGGAATGAGAATGAAAGAAGGAAAACAGGTTAGATGGATTTCAGGATTTTGGAAAAGAATCGGCGCGTTTTTTATTGATTTTATAGTTCTTGGGGTTGTCGGTTTCGGTCTAGGATTATTCCTTGAAGATGTTTTTGTCCAAATAGGTGTGTGGGGTCGTGTAATTGGTTTCGCAATTGCGATCACTTATTTTGGTATTTTAAATAGCAAGTTAGGTAATGGCCAAACAATCGGAAAACGGCTCCTAAACTTAAAAGTCGTTAATTCAGAAAATGAGTCGATTGAGCTGACACAATCGATTGCTCGATATTCGATTTTAGCGATCCCATTTTTTCTAAATGGCGCACAGTTTTCTGATGACATCTTGACATCATTTTGGATGTACATCCTGTCTTTAGTTGTTTTTGGTGGATTATTTTCTGTTATCTATCTATATATATTTAACCGGGTAACTCGGCAATCGTTGCATGATATCGCTATAGGCACATATGTAGTAAATGCTAATAAAGAGAAAGAGCCTATCTTAGATATTTGGAAGCCGCACTATGTTGTGGTTATCCTATTGTTTATTACTGCAGCAATAGTGCCGGTGTTTACTAGCGATTTGGTGCAAAAAGAGCCCTTTGCAGCCCTAATGAAAAGTAGAAGTGCCTTAATGGAAATTCCAACAGTTAGATATGCCACGGTTTCAGTTGGGAAGAGTGTGTTGGCATCGTCTGAGTCGGGTTCAACGGAAACCAGTTATGTTAGCGCGCAGGTGTTTTTAGATACCAAGGATGTTTTAAATGTTGAGCTCGCACAGAAAATAGCAGAATCAATAATAGGTGCTTATCCGGAGTCTACAAGAAAGGATGTGATTCAAATTACCCTTGTCTATGGTTATGACATTGGAATTATGTCTTGGTGGACCAGATCTACTCACAGTTTTGATCCAGATAAATTACTACATTTCGAGATAGATCAATCTAACAACGTAACTTAGAATCAATAGGATCAGACTCAAATGATTCAGATAATTTTTTCTATTGTTTGAATTGATAATCCCGATATAAAAAACGAACCGTCGCGTTAGCGACACAAAACATTCATAATAAACCCATGACTACCCCCGACTCTGAAACAGAAAAAGCCAAACTAAATCTCGAAACCGGCCAGATGGCGTGGTCGGTGTTGCAGGTGTTTTTTGCGTCTGGTAATGCGATTTCGGTTACGCCCGATCTGGATCTGGTGGAGGTGGCATTTCAGATATCACAGGATAACAAGCAGCAGATCGAGGCATGGATGGCGGAAGGTAAGGTTGGGCAGGTGTCGGATGATCAGGCGCGTACATGGCATACGAACGATGCGCAGTTGTGGGCACTGGTGGTTAGACCGTGGGTGCTTGTTCAAGATAAGTAGAGATTGTTTGTTATATAGCAGTCAGAGATTTCTCCATTCGTCACGTTGTTCCTCAGTCGAAATGACAGAAGTTTAATTTTGCGTTATTCGCGTTTATTAGCAAAAAATTATTTTTTAAAAAACTCCGTGACCTCTGTGTGCTCTGTGGTTAATATTAAGTTCTTATGAGCACAATAATAACAACAACGCTTATAGCTGGTGTCGATGAAGTCGGGCGTGGTCCTTTGGCCGGTCCAGTGGTCGCCGCTGCTGTTATTCTCGATCCCGATAATCCCATTGAAGGTCTGACTGATTCCAAGAAGCTCACCGAGAAACGGTGTGAAGTGCTGTCAGTGGCGATTAAGGAAAAGGCGCTGGCCTCGTCACTGGGTCCTGCCGAGGTGGAGGAGATTGATGATATCAATATCCTTCAAGCCAGTCTGTTGGCGATGACACGTGCAGTGGAGGGTTTGTCGGTATCAGCAGAACATGC
>DAOVJZ010000135.1 GCA_030632035.1 Granulosicoccaceae bacterium
ATACCGACACTCAGCCCCTACCTCACACCATTAATACTGGCACCTCTGATTAAAAACTACCCTCAACTGGAACTGGTACTTATAGAGGAAACAACTAGCACTCTGGAAGATCGTCTCAGAAATCATGATATTGATGTTGCTTTGCTTGCTACTCCACTAAAGGAAGAAGGCTTAGTAGAGCATCAACTTTTTGATGAACCTTTCTGGCTTATTCACCCCAAGAATCATCCGCTTTATACCAAGGAAGAAATTACCCGATCAGATCTTGCAGACCTCGATATTTTATTGCTTTCAGAAATGCACTGCCTTTCAAAACAGGTGATGAAAGTGTGTCGTTTGAAAGAACGACGTGAGGGAATCATGGAATCATTGGGTGCTTTTACACTTGAGACATTAGTGCAGTTAGTTGCGGCAGGTTACGGTTGTACGCTGGTGCCGGCACTTTCAGTACATGGTGGCTGGATGATCGCATCCGGTGTTATCGCTCGACAACTGGATGTGCCTGAGGCTAAAAGACGTATCCGCATGGTTTATCGAAAAAGTTTTCCTCAACCACAAACGCTCAAAGTATTGGCGGAAGTCATCAATAACAATCTACCAAATACAGTTCACCTGGTTTCCAGGTAACAGTCACACCTTAAGTCGTTTGATTCTCCAGAGCTTTCCTTACAGGCCCGAAGGATCTCCGATGTATAGGTGTTACACCTAATTCGATTAAAGCATCTCTGTGAGCTTTTGTCGGGTAGCCTTTATGTCCAGCCAAACCGTAACCAGGGTATAACGCATCAAGCTCTACCATTTCGTTATCACGACTAACCTTGGCAATTATTGATGCGGCACTAATGGCAGGTACAAGGCCATCCCCTTTTATTATAGCCTCTGCGCTACATATTAAATCTGGGCAACGATTCCCATCTATTAATGCGTGTTTTGGAGATGGTGATAACCCAGACACCGCACGCTGCATAGCCAACATGGTTGCCTGTAAGATATTAATTTTATCAATTTCTTCAACCTCCGCCCGACCGATTGACCACGCAAGGGAGTTTTCCTTGATAAGCACTGACAGTTCTTCCCGACGTTTTTCAGATAATTTTTTTGAATCCATCAAACCTTCTATAGGGTGATCTGGGTCAAGTATTACCGCCGCCGTTACCACCGGCCCAGCCAAAGGGCCACGCCCTACCTCATCAACTCCAGCGACTAAAAGCTGGTTAGCTTTTTCACTTAAAATGAACTGATTACTCATATTATTGTTTATCCTTTTCAACCACTTTTTCCAATTAACCCTAAAATGGCATCAGCAGCTTTGTGACTGGCATCTTGTTTGAGTGATTGATGGATATCATTAAAACGATGATGAATGTTTTTTATTTGTTTTGGATTTTTGAAATATGCAAGTACTGCACGTCCAAGATTATCCGGTGTCGCTTCATGTTGAATATATTCAGGCACCAGGCTTTCACCGGCTAAAAGGTTGGGTAATGAAACATTTTTCACTTTTACCAGCCATTTCGCAATCCAGTACGTTATGGGAGATAACTTATAAGCCACAACCATAGGTTTTTTTAATAACATGGCCTCAAGTGCTGCGGTACCTGATGCAAGCAACACCACATCAGCGGAAGCCATTACCTCACGTGATTGTCCATCGACCAATTTTAGAGATGGAGCATCACTAGTGTTTCTTAATATTTCTTCGAATTGTTGGCGTCTGTTTATATTGGCTAAAGGGACTATAACCTCCAGGTTCGGCAATTGCTTTTTCAGCCACTTAACGGCTTCAAGAAATGGCTCACTCAGATATTGCAATTCATTCGATCGACTTCCTGGAAGCAATGCCAACACTTCACTCTCTAGCGGTAACGATAAGTTCTTCCTTGCAGCATTTTTATCGCTTTGCAGTGGAATGATGTCTGCGAGAGGGTGGCCAACAAAGCTGACGGGGACACGGTGTTTTTTATAGAATTCTGCCTCAAATGGAAAAAGAGTAAGCACCAGATCAGTACATTTATAAATATTTTTTACCCGACCCTGTCGCCATGCCCATACTGACGGACTGACATAATGCACAGTTTTTATATCAGCATCATGCAATCTCTGCTCAAGCCCAAGATTAAAGTCAGGTGCGTCGATACCAATAAATACATCAGGGGGATTATTTTTAAAATGTTCTGCGAGTTTCTGACGAATGCCGTAAAGTTCTCGATATCGGCCAAGAACTTCCACAATGCCCATGACTGAAAGACGATCCATAGGGAAAAGGCTTTTTGCACCCTGCTCTATCATTGCAGGCCCTGCAATACCTTCAAATATAGAATCAGGGTATCGTAGTTTAATGGAGGCTATAAGACTTGCACCAAGCAAATCACCCGAAGCTTCACCGGCAACAATCCCGAAACGCAGCGGTTTATTGCTCATACGTTATACACTGCGTACAACCTAGCGGACAATCCCACGGGTCACTCGCTGCAAAAAATTAAGCAGTTGAGCGATTTCCGGACAATCATTTGCCATCGGTTCCAGTTTCTTGACTGCATTATCCAGAGTTAAGTTTGATCGGTATATAATTCTGTAGGCTTTCCTCAACTGACGAATGGTTTCACTGGTAAAACCACGACGTTTCAAGCCTTCAACATTAAGACCATGGGGTTTTGCCATATGGCCCGAAATCATAGTGAACGGTAAGACATCCTTAGAAATCACGCTATTCATGGCGGTAAAACAATGTGCGCCAACTTTGCAAAACTGATGCACCAAAGTAAACCCACCCAAAATAGAGAAGTCTTCCACCTCAACATGCCCAGCCAGAGTGACGCTATTGGCAAAAATGGCATCGTTACCAATTTGGCAATCATGCGCTATATGCACATAGGCCATGACCAAATTATCATTGCCTATGCGAGTCACCCCGGTATCCTGAACAGTCCCTCGACTGATTGTGCAGTTTTCCCGGATCACATTGCGATCACCGATTTCCAGACGGGTAGGTTCTCCATCATATTTTTTATCTTGCGGGTCACAGCCTACTGACGCAAAAGCAAATATTTTGTTCTCACACCCGATAACAGTTGGCCCACCTATAACGACATGCGGTCCAATTTCTGTACCTTTCCCAACAGTCACACCCGCGCCAATAACGGTAAAAGGACCCACACTCACGTCATCAGCAAGTTCAGCGGAAGGATCGATAAGTGCCTGGGGATGAATCAAACCGGGATTACCTCGAAAAACTTATAAAGTGTAACCATAATATTGTCAGACTAATTTCCTGTACTTACAATCAGGCTTCACGTTCTGCACACATCAGTTCAGCGGTACAAACCACTTCACCATCCACGGATGCCACACCATTAAATTTCCAGACACCTCGTTTGGTTTTTATAATATCAACTTCAAGCTTTAGTTGGTCGCCGGGTATAACAGGCCGTTTAAATCTCACGCCATCAACACCAACCAGATAGTACAATGAATCTTCATCTGGCACCTTCCCATTGGTACGAAATGCCAAAATTCCGGTTGCCTGCGCTAGCGATTCAATAATCAATACGCCTGGCATAACTTCTTTATTTGGGAAGTGTCCCTGAAAATGGGGTTCGTTATAGGTAACATTTTTGTAACCTACCAATCGCTCGCCAACGATGCATTCTGTTACCCGGTCGATTAGTAAAAATGGATAGCGATGGGGTAAATGCTCCAGTATTTCGTAGATATCAAGTGTGCTTGATGAATTATCCAATGCGGTTTCTCAACTTAGTTTTTTGTAATCAGGTAAATAGGAGTTCTAATTACCTGGTTTATCTTGATCAATCTTCTTTTCTATAGCCTTTATTTTTCTCGCCATGTCATCAAGCTGTTTTAACCTGACAAAATTACGGTGCCATTTTTTATTTTCTTCCAATGGCGTCCCTGACGAATAAACACCAGGCTTTGTAATTTCCTGAGAAACGTGTGACATGCCAGTTATAGTGACATTATCCGTGATTTCAAGGTGACCGACAATGCCAACACAACCACCAATAGCGCACTGTTTACCAATTTTAGCGCTTCCGGCAATTGCCGTGCAGGCTGCAATAGCGGTATCTGCGCCTATTATAACGTTGTGGCCAATCTGAATTAAATTATCAAGTTTTACACCATTCTCTATAACTGTATTTTCGATTGCGCCCCGGTCTACTGTGCTATTAGCACCAATTTCCACATCGTCACCAATGAGCACGCTTCCTACCTGAGGAACTTTATTCCATCGACCATTATCATTCGCTAAACCAAATCCATCAGCCCCTATGACCACTCCAGGATGAAGTGTCACTCTGTTGCCAATTTTAACATCATGACAAACGGTTACATTAGCAACCAATTTACAGTCTTCACCTAGTGAAACATTTTGACCAACAACACAACCTGGACCAAGCTCACAACCTGCTGCGATAGTGACGCCATCTTCAACTACACATTGGGGGCCCACATATACATCAGGGTGAATTTGACTATCGGGATCGACAATAGCGCTGGAATGAACACCACCTTCTTTAGGCTCTCTTGGATTCAACCAGGCAACTACTTGCGCAAAAGCAATGTGAGAATTTTTAACAATTATGCCATTTACAGAAAGGTCGTCCGCAAAGGTCTCATCAATAATGACTGCTGATGCATTGGTATTGTCAAGAAGATCGCGGTATTTCGGATCATGAAGGAAAGCAATATCACCTTCGCCAGCATTGGCCAGAGTCGCTACTCGAAAAATTTCACAATCAGCATCTCCAGAAACCTGGACACCTAATCGATCCGCTAATTCACCCAGAGTAACCATGGTTCAACTTTTTTATTTTTTAGTGGACTGTTTAAATTCCTGCTTCAGGCGCCCAACTACTTTATCTGTGATATCAATACGGTCAGCCGCATAAACCACCCCGTCACTAACAACCAGGTCGTATTTTTCTTTTTTTGAAATATCCACTATCACTTCATATACACGGCGACGTAATTTATCAAAAGATTCGTTTCTTCGAATATTAAGATCTTCACGGAATTCTTCCTGCTCCCGCTTAATATCACGCTTGCGTGAAATGATATCGCGTTCTAATTTACGCCGTTCTGATTCACTCATTATGGCGCCATCACGCG
>DAOVJZ010000132.1 GCA_030632035.1 Granulosicoccaceae bacterium
ATGGTGAATCGACACGCACTGATGTTGATGTGTTTGACCGGGAAAAGGTCTTTATTGATGAAACCCTGTTACCGCTAAACAAGCAATTCCCCAAACTGCGAATTGTATTTGAACACATCACTACTGCTGATGCGGTTGAATTTATTTTTTCAGCACCTGCCAACATTGCTGCAACCATTACTGCTCATCATTTGCTATTGAATCGTAATGCCATGCTCGTTGGCGGGATTCATCCTCATTATTATTGCCTGCCAGTTCTGAAACGTGAAAAGCACCGTATCGCCTTACTGGAAGCAGCAACCAGTGGACACACCCGCTTTTTCCTTGGTACTGACAGCGCACCACATGCACAAGATAAAAAAGAATCCAGTTGTGGTTGTGCCGGTATTTACACGGCACACGCCGCTATTGAACTTTATGCCGAAGCCTTTGAACAAGCCGGCAAGCTGAATAAACTGGAAAATTTTGCCAGTTTTAATGGGCCTGATTTTTATAACTTGCCCCGCAACAACAAAAAACTAACCCTGATCAAGGAAACATGGACAACACCTGACAGTTATCAGCTTAATGGTGATAAACTGATCCCCTTCCGCACTGGCGAAAACATCATCTGGAAAATCCAGTAAAAGGTATTGTAGTGACTGGCTTAAATAAAAAAACCATTATGGTCGATCGTTTTCGTGGTTTTCTACCTGTTGTTATTGACGTAGAAACCGGTGGCTTTAATGCCAAAAGAGATGCCATGCTCGAAATTGCGGCTGTTATATTAAGAATGGATGAACACGGTCAACTCTATCGACATGAAACCCACTCTTGTCATGTCATGCCATTCGAAGGCGCTAACCTTGATCAGGCGGCTCTGGACTTTACCGGTATTGATCCTCATCATCCATTTCGCTTTGCTGTACCGGAAGATGAAGCCGTAAAAAAAATATTCAATCCCATCCGCACTGAACTAAAAGAAACAAAATGCACGCGCGCGATCATGGTCGCACACAATGCCTTTTTTGATCAGGGATTCGTCAACGCAATGGTCGATCGTACAGGTGCCAAAAACCCGTTCCATGCTTTCAGCAGTTTTGATACTGCAACACTGGCCGGACTCGCCTATGGGCAAACTGTGTTAGCCAAAGCGGTACAAGCCGCAGGCATCAAATGGAATGGCGATAAAGCCCACTCGGCAATTTATGATACCGAACGTACTGCAGATTTATTTTGCAAGATTGTAAATACGTGGGATCAGGAAGTGGGGTTTAGATAATTATTTTTAACCGCCACGACTGCATCCATGCAGTCGTGGCGGTTAAATATCTAAAATCAGGATTCAGTCTTGGCGCTGGCGTCTTCCATCATCTTTTTCAGTTC
The DNA here is from genome assembly GCA_030632035.1 of Granulosicoccaceae bacterium. Taxonomy (GTDB): domain Bacteria; phylum Pseudomonadota; class Gammaproteobacteria; order DAOVJZ01; family DAOVJZ01; genus DAOVJZ01. The sequence continues at coordinate 1,366 of DAOVJZ010000132.1, forward strand.
ACCGCTCTGATAAAGTTCGAGAGTGATATCACAACCCCCAACCAGTTCATTATTAATATAAATTTGTGGGAATGTCGGCCAGTCTGCATAACGTGGCAGGTTTTCAAAAATTTCTGGATCTTCCAATACATTCACATAGGCAAATTCAACACCACAGGCACCCAATGCTTGCGAGGCGCGGCTTGAGAAACCACAGGCAGGAAGCTGAGGACTGCCCTTCATATAAATGACAACCGAGTTGCCTTCTACTTGTTCTTTAATACGATCCAATACATCCATTAGTTCTACCTCTTGAGTTATAAATCTTAAGATGCGCTATATATGCGCCTTGACGAGCCGGTTTTCAAGTCTCCAATATGGATTATGAGGATATTTGATCTACATTAGACTGCAGCCAAAACTCCAGCAGAGCCAGGTGCCAGAGTTTACTCCCTTTCAGGCCAGTCAGGTAACTCTCCGGTTTTGCTAGTAATTTTTCTACATAAGCCTGCTGAAACAGGTTTCTCTGGCGACAGGCATCTGAAGTCAGGATATCGCGCATGAAATCAAGAAATTCCCCACGCACATATTTCAACGCCGGCACCGGGAAATAGCCCTTGGGACGGTCAATCACCGCATCCGGCAACAATCCACGTGAAATAATTTTAAGAGGATGTTTCCCGCCTGATTTCAGCTTCATTTCTGGCGGCATTCTGGCCGCCGTTTCGACTACATCCTGATCCAGAAATGGAACCCGCGCTTCCAGTCCCCATGCCATGGTCATGTTATCCACACGCTTGACCGGATCATCCACAATCAATGTTGTCGTATCCATTCGCAAAACCTGATCCATAAATTCATCGGCAAAGGGTTGTGACAATAACTGTTCTACTTTAAGTGAAGTGTGATCGTCACCTTGATATTGTTTAGTGACTGTTTGTAAAAACTCATCATGAGGACGATCAAAATAATGTTGTCGAAAACGCTCCAGCGGCGACCCGCTTTCCTGTTGCATAAGTTGATACCAGAAATAACCAGCGAAGACTTCATCAGCCCCCTGTCCACTTTGTACCACCTTGACCTGCTTGGAAACCTGCTCGGCCAGTAAATAAAATGCAACCGCATCCTGACCCACCATCGGCTCAGTCATACTTTTTACCGCTTCCGGCAAACGTTTTAATACTTCTGAATTGGGAATACTGTATTTGTGATGACGCGTCTTGAATCGCTCTACTACTTGATCCGAATATTCAAACTCACTGCCCTTTTCTTCCGGCTGATCTTCAAAGCCAACGGAAAAAGTTAATATATCTTCTACACCGGCTTCATCCAGTAACCCAACCAATAAACTGGAATCCAGTCCACCGGATAACAACACCCCCACTGGCACATCGGCAATTTGTAACCGGCGGCGCACGGCTGATTTTAATGCTTCATGCACAGCTTCGATCCATTCCGCTTCCAGTCTAAACTGATCATCACGTTGTGCTTTCAGGGTCCAGTAGGTTTGTTCCTTTACCTTGCCATCCGTTGTGATGGTCATGGTATTAGCCGGTATTACCTTGCGTACACCATTCAGAATGGTACGTGGTGCTGGAATAACTGCATGGAGAGTTAATTGATTATGCAGGGCAACTGGATCAATGGATGTGTCGACCGGACCGCCTGCAAGTAACGCCTGTATGCTGGATGCAAATCGGAAACCTTGCCCGGTTTTTGTGTAATACAAAGGCTTGATACCCATGCGATCGCGGGCAACAAACAATTGTTTCTTTTCCATATCCCAAATCGCAAATGCAAACATACCATGCAAGCGTTCAACGCATTGCTCACCCCATGCATGCCATGCCTTGATAATAACTTCGGAATCACCATGAGAAAAAAAGTGATAACCCTTGCCCTGAAGTTCCTTTCTTAATTCGGGATAGTTATAAATAGTGCCATTAAAGACCAGTGCAATATCCAGCTCCTGATCAATCATAGGTTGGTTAGCGTGTTCAGAAAGATCGATAATAGCCAGACGACGATGACCAAATGCTACAGGGCCATCAGAAAAACTACCGGCATGATCTGGTCCGCGCGGAGCCAGTACATCCATCATTTTTTCAATGGAAGCAAGTTCAGGTGCGGTATTATTAAACCGCAATTCTCCACAGATACCACACATAATCAGAAATAAACTTTTATAAACAGCAAGATGATACTTACTGAATTGTCAGTTTCGAAACGACCTTTTTGACACCCGTTACAGATTGAGCCAGTGAAACAGCACGATCTGCTGTTTTGCGATTGGCAACAGGACCATACAAGGTTACCGAACCCATATAAGTATCCACATTGATATCAATGACCTTGATGAAATCATCACGTGCATACCTGGCATTTATCCTGGTAGTGATTGCCGCATCATCAGTTATCTGGCCTATCGTACGCTCATCCTTACCCACGTAATAACCAGCACCCGCTGCACCGGCAACAACAGCTGCTCCACAGCCAGTCAGTAACAAACCTGATAATAAAATTGTAATCACTCTAGACAACATTTCTCTAGCTCCCATACATAATATGCATTGATTGTAGCACTAATAAGCCTTGTCCCAACCCCGGCCTGCGGCTAGCCCACTAGTCAGAGGCCCACCTTTATTCTTTCCAGTGCCTCCCGTTTCATCACATGTGATAGCAATAGGCTGGCAAAAATATTTAATTCGATCAGATTCATATTATTTAAAAATAAAAGTCTATTATATTCCTGACAAACACAAGGTACTTTATTAGACTCAGTCTATTGTGCTGATATTTATTTTAAGTTAACCTACTGAGTTACTCATCTTTTAAGTAATTTCAGTGTGTTGTGACAGGAGCAAGAAAAAATGAACCCTCTTAAATCTATACCCGGAACCATCATTTCAGGTTTTATTTTGGCTGGAATAATCATAGCCATTCTGGATCCATCAAGAATTAATTTACTACATATAACAGTCTGGTTTCATGTTTTGGCAGGCATTGTCTGGATTGGTCTTCTTTATTATTTCAATTTCATACAAGTTCCTGCTATAGGCAAGGCACTATCCGAAGCAGACAGCGGTGGGCCTGGACCTGCTGCTATCAATAAATATGTCGCGCCAAATGCATTATTCTGGTTCCGCTGGGGTGCGCTGGCTACCTGGATAACCGGTGTTTCTGCATTGGAAAGTCTTGCGAAAGGCGGTGCCATAAAGGCATTTACCTTAACTGATGGCTGGGTAACCATAGGCATTGGCGCATGGTTAGGCACAATCATGTTATTCAACGTATGGGGATTAATTTGGCCCAATCAGAAGAAAATCCTGGGTATTGTCGAAGCCACGCCTGAGCAGATTGCCTCTGCCAAGGTGGTTGCCCTAATGGCCTCGCGTACCAATACCCTGTTATCAATCCCTATGTTGTTGTGTATGACAGGTCACATGCATGGTTTTGCATTCTAACTTACTGATAAACAGTAGTTTTTTGTATAAAAAAGCCCGGCTGGTTCCCAGTCGGGCTTTTTGCTGTCTCAGGCCCCAAAATCCTGAGCCTAAAAAATGGACAAATATTTGCGTCCTGTCAGTTTTGTCACTAAAATCATTCGCATAGTAGATAGCGGCCTCGTAACCACGTGGCTGCTTTTTTATTTTTACAGGTTTGTGATTAATTATGACTGACTCACTAATGACTACATATAACAGATTGCCCGTTACCTTCGAACACGGTGAAGGTGTCTGGCTGTGGGATGACAAAGGCAACAAATACCTTGATGCCTTAAGTGGTATCGCAGTCTGTGGTCTGGGTCATGCA
>DAOVJZ010000017.1 GCA_030632035.1 Granulosicoccaceae bacterium
GCCAGACCTCAAGCCACACGAGCAGTAGCAGAAGTTTGTCTGGGGGTAGCGAAATGAGCAAGGCAACCAGAATGATGGGACAGAAAAAAACAGATACAAAAGAAGCATCCCCTGTTACCCGATTGGATGCACACAAAACCAGGCGTGACTCAAGACTGCATGCGATGGGTCGTATGCGTTCTTTACACTTTATCGGTATTGGTGGTTCCGGTATGGGTGGTATTGCGGAAGTGTTCCTTAATATGGGTTTTGAGATCACCGGTTCTGATTTGGGAGAGAACACAGTCACACTCAGGCTCAAGGAGCTGGGTGCCAGGATTACCTTTGGCCATAATGCAAAGAATGTAAAAGGTTGTGATGTTGTGGTGACTTCTACCGCCATTCAGCAGGACAACCCTGAAGTGATTGCCGCACGCAAGTTACATATTCCGGTTGTACCCCGTGCCGAAATGCTGGCTGAACTCATGCGCTTTCGTTATGGCATTGCCGTTGCCGGTACTCATGGCAAGACAACCACTACCAGTTTGTTAGCCAGTTTGCTGGCTGAAGGTGAACTGGATCCGACTTTCGTGATTGGTGGGCGACTTAACAGTGCTGGTTCACATGCCAAGCTGGGTTCGGGTGAATATCTGGTGGCAGAAGCAGATGAAAGTGATGCTTCATTCCTGCATTTACAACCGATGATGGCAATTGTCACTAATATCGATGCAGATCATATGTCTACTTATGATGGTGATTTCGAAAAATTAAGAAAAACTTTTGTCGATTTTCTTCATAATTTGCCTTTCTACGGGTTGGCGGTTATGTGTATTGAAGACCCCATTGTTAAGGAAGTGCTGCCGGAAGTGACACGTCCCATTCTGAGTTATGGTTTTTCCAAATCTGCAGATGTGCGTGCCATTGATTTGAAACAGGAGGGCACGCGGGTTAATTTTTCAGTCGTGTGGCGGGATGAGGAACAACCTTTACCAGTCACATTAAATATGCCCGGTGAACATAATGTATTAAATGCGCTGGCAGCGATTGCAGTTGCGCGTGAACTGGGTGTAGATGATAAGGCAATTCAAAGTGCGTTGGAAAAATTCCAGGGCATTGGTCGACGTTTCCAGATCTACGGTGATATTAAACATCCAAAAGGAAACGCATTACTGGTGGATGATTACGGACATCATCCACGCGAAGTGGCGGCCACGATTCGTGCGGCTCGGGCAAGCTGGCCAGAGCGTCGGTTGCTTGTTGTGTTCCAGCCGCACCGTTACAGTCGCACACGTGATCTGTTTGAAGACTTTACCCAAGTGTTATCTGAAGTAGATGTCTTGGTGTTGCTTGATGTATATGCAGCTGGCGAAGAACCAATTGCAGGTGCCGATGGCCGTACATTGGCACGTGCAATTCGTACACGCGGACAGGTTGATCCGATTTTCTGCCAGAGTGTTGAAGACTTGCCTGATACGTTATCCGGATTACTGAAAGACGGTGATGTGTTACTGACCATGGGTGCAGGTAATATTGGCTTTGCTGCATCGGGTCTTTCTGCCGGCTTACAGGATGTTTCCGGGAGCAGCAAGGAGTGATCATAGGACAACTTATGACAAAACAAAAACGAACACCATCAACCTGGCATGGCACGTTGTTATACAACGAGCCAATGGCGCGTCATACCTCATGGCGCACAGGTGGTAATGTAGATCGTTTTTATAAACCGACTGATATTAATGATCTGGCTGAATATTTAAAGAGCATCCATGAAGATGAACCACTGTACTGGGTAGGTTTGGGTAGTAATTTACTGGTACGTGATGATGGTGTTCGTGGCACAGTTATTTGCACCAGTGGCGTGTTGAATACGATTGAAGAGCGTAACGGATTAATTTATGCCGAGTCCGGTGTGAGCTGTGCCAAGACTGCACGCTTTACTGCACGATTGGGTTTGGTTGGTGCAGAATTTTTATCAGGTATTCCCGGTACTATGGGTGGTGCCTTGGCTATGAATGCCGGTGCATTTGGTGGAGAAACCTGGCCATTGGTAGCCAAGGTGGAAACCATGAATCGTTATGGTGAACGTTTTGTACGTACACCGGATGAATATAAAGTCGGTTACCGTCATGTTGAAGGAATAGAAGGTGAATGGTTTGTTGCTGCTTACCTGAAACTCGAACATGGTGATGCTGAAGCAGGCACATCGCGCATCAAGGAGTTGTTGGCCAAGCGCAATGAATCCCAACCCGTGCAAACGCTCTCTTGCGGTTCTGTGTTCCGCAATCCGGAAGGTGATTTTGCGGCACGTTTGATCGAGGAATGTGGCCTGAAGGGTACTTGCATCGGCAATGCCTGTGTTTCAGATAAACATGCCAACTTTGTTATCAACACCGGTGATGCAACAGCAAAGGATATTGAACTGCTGATTAATAAAGTGCGTGACACGGTTGCGCAACAGAAAGGCATCAAACTGGAAGCAGAAGTACATATTATTGGTGAACCAGCCCACCTTTCTTACCAGGGGGCGAGATGATCGCGCAGAGATTTGATTCCACAACAGATTTTCTGAGGGAGCGGAATAACAGTGTGTATTCCCGACTGAAGAAGATTTGTTGTGGAATCAAAGATCAAGTGAGGGCTCGTCATCCTGGTGAGAAAGGTGGGCTAGGACAGGGTTATCCGAATGGGGGGTACGACACGTGATGAGCCCTGTTCAGCAAGAACAATTTGGAAAGGTAGCCGTGTTAATGGGTGGCCTTTCTGCTGAACGTGAGATTTCGCTGAAAAGCGGAAATGCGGTACTGGAAGCATTACAACGCCGTGGTGTAAATGCACACGGTATTGATGTGGGACATGATGTGTTGCAACAACTAACGACGGGTAAATTCGATCGGGTATTCAACATGCTGCACGGTCGCGGTGGTGAAGATGGTGCTATGCAGGGTGCACTTGAAACCATTGATTTGCCTTATACCGGCAGTACTGTAATGGCTTCTGCTATCAGTATGGACAAACTGCGTACCAAGCAGTTGTGGAAAGGCATTGATCTGCCTACACCGGCATTTGAAGTATTGAATGGTAATACTGATCTGGGTGCAGTGGTTAAAAAACTGGGATTACCTTTAATGATTAAACCGGCGCTGGAAGGCTCCAGTATTGGCATGAGCAAGGTAGAAAAGGCAGAACAAATGGCAGCGGCCTATCAAGCGGCGGCTGAATACGATGATTGTGTATTGGCAGAAAAATGGATCACGGGAGCTGAATATACAGCGGCCATTTTGGGGCAAGATGTTCTGCCATTAATCAAACTGGAAACACCGCGTGAATTTTATGATTACGAGGCCAAGTATCAGAAAGACACGACTCGTTATTTGTGTCCCTGTGGTCTGGATGTAAACAAAGAAAAGGAAATACAGGACCTGGCTATGGCCGCATTCAAGTCATTGGGTTGCAGTGGATGGGGACGCGTCGATTTCATGTGTGATGAGAACGGCAAGCCCTGGTTAATTGAAGTGAACACGATTCCGGGTATGACTGATCACAGTTTGGTACCGATGGCGGCACGTACAGCGGGTATCGATTTTGATGAGCTTGTTATACGGATATTACAAACCAGCATGACCAATTCAGATCATGGCGGTGAAAACAGTCATGGAGGGATAGCCAATGCCAGCTAGACGCCACACACGCAAAACAAAAGCAATGACAAAAGTGAGAATCAATATCAATAAACAATATGTATTTGTCAGTATGCTTACAGTCATTGTGTTGGCTGGAATGGTTTGGGTGATGCAGTTACTGAATGATCCGGAAGCCTTTCCGTTACGTTCAGTGCGGGTTGAAGGCCAGTTTAATCATCTAACAGCAGAAGAACTGGAAAAGGCAGTGGCCCCAAAAGTAGGCAAGAGTTTTTTTAATGTGAATGTGGATGCCATCAAGGAAGTGACTGGAGAACTACCCTGGGTGGCTAATGTGTCAGTGCGTCGTATGTGGCCAGATGGTTTACGTATTCTGGTAACTGAGCAAAAGGCTTTTGCACGCTGGAATAAAAAATCACTGGTGAATGCAGAAGGAGAGGTGTTTACACCCGATTCAAAAACCATGCCGGAGGGTTTGCCGCAGTTGACGGGGCCTGAAGGAACACAAATAAAAGTGATAGTGCGTTATATGCAAATGGAGGAATTATTATCTCCTGGGGAATTGCATGTAAAGAAACTGGATTTAAATGCACGTCATGCGTGGATAACAGAGCTGGATAATGGCATGACATTATTATTGGGTCGCAAGAATAGCCAACAGCGTCTGGCACGGTTTATTCAGATATACAAAACTGTTTTTGCTGGAGCAATGAATAATAAAAAGCGTATCGACTTGCGTTACAGCAATGGTTTTGCAGTTTATGGCAAGAATAAGGTGTCAACAGTGGTTGTACCAACAGGACAATTTCGAGGATAAGAATGACAAAAAAAGGTGACAGAAATTTACTCGTCGGACTGGATATTGGTACATCCAAGGTCGTGGCCATTGTGTGTGAGCTAACACCGGAGAATACAGTAGATATCATTGGTATTGGTTCACATCCCTCGCGTGGTTTGAAAAAGGGTGTAGTGGTTGATATTGAACGCACAGTGCAATCCATTCAGCGTGCTGTTGAAGAAGCCGAATTGATGGCTGGTTGCGAGATCCATTCAGTTTATGCTGGCATTGCGGGTAGCCATATTCGTAGTCTTAATTCGCACGGCATTGTTGCTATCAAGGATAAAGAAGTGGCATCAGATGATGTAGAGCGTGTGATTGATGCAGCACGTGCTGTGGCGATTCCAGCTGATCAAAAGCTATTGCATGTGTTACCACAGGAATTTGTAATTGACGAACAGGAAGGTATTCGCGAGCCGGTTGGTATGTCCGGTGTGCGTCTGGAAGCCAAGGTGCATCTGGTAACCGGTGCAGTGAGTGCCGCACAGAATATTATCAAATGTGTAGAACGTTGTGGCCTTACCGTCGATGACATCATCCTGGAACAACTGGCCTCAAGTTATTCTGTTCTAATAGAAGATGAAAAGGAACTGGGTGTGTGTATGGTGGATATCGGTGGTGGTACGACTGATATAGCTGTCTTTATAGACGGGGCTATCCAGCATACGGCTGTGATTCCGATTGCAGGGGATCAAGTTACTAATGATATTGCGGTTGCGTTGCGTACACCAATGCATTCTGCAGAAGAACTCAAAATGAAATATGCCAGTGCGCTAACACAGCTGGCAGCACCTGATGAAACTATTGAAGTACCAAGCGTCGGTGAACGTGCGCCACGACAGCTTGCACGCCAGACATTGGCTGAAGTTGTTGAACCACGTTATGAGGAGCTGTATTCACTTGTTTTGAGTGAGCTGCAGCGCAGTGGTTTTGCAGATCGCATTGCTGCTGGCATTGTGTTGACAGGTGGTAGCTCAAAGATTGAAGGCGCAATTGAGCTGGCTGAGGAAATATTTCATATGCCAGTACGTTTAGGTGTGCCTCAGCACATATCAGGATTAGTAGAAGTGGTTAGTAATCCTATTCATGCCACGGGCGTGGGGTTACTGCTATATGGAAGTAAAAATAGAGGTGTGAAGAGTAGTCATTTTGCAGGCGGTGCAGGTGTAAAGGGTATGTTTGAAACCATGCGTAGTTGGTTTCAAGGTAATTTTTAGTATTGAGAAAGCAGTTAATTTTTATTTTTAAGTTTAAAACAACAATTAGGAGGCATTAACATGTTTGAACTAATGGACACATACAGTCAGAGTGCGGTCATTAAGGTGATCGGTGTTGGGGGAGGTGGCGGTAATGCCATTGACCATATGGTTGAAGCCAATATTGAAGGCGTTGATTTTATTTGTGCAAATACAGATGCACAGGCGCTGAAAAATGCATCGGCCAAGACATTGTTGCAACTAGGCAATGAAATTACCAAGGGACTGGGCGCTGGCGCGGATCCGGACATAGGTCGTCAGTCAGCACTGGAAGATCGTGATCGTATTATCGATGTGATTGAAGGTGCGGATATGGTATTCATCACCGCAGGCATGGGTGGTGGTACCGGTACGGGTGCAGCACCCGTCGTTGCGCAGGTAGCCAAAGAGATGGGTATCCTGACTGTGGCAGTTGTTACCAGACCATTTGCATTTGAAGGTGCAAAACGCAGTCACTTGGCCGAAGTCGGTATGCAGGAATTGACCCAGTATGTAGATTCCTTAATTACTATTCCAAACGAGAAGTTACTGAGCGTATTGGGCAAGAACGTGAGTTTGCTGGATGCCTTCCGTGCAGCCAATGACGTGTTGCTGGGTGCAGTACAGGGTATTGCCGAGCTGATTACACGTCCTGGTCTGATCAACGTGGATTTCGCGGATGTACGTACCGTGATGTCAGAAATGGGTATGGCCATGATGGGTACCGGTGTTGCCAGTGGTGAAGACCGTGCTCGTATGGCGGCAGAACAGGCGGTTGCCAGTCCATTGCTGGATGATATCGACCTGGCTGGTTCTCAGGGTATTCTGGTGAATATTACAGCTGGTATGGATATGTCTATCGGTGAATTTGAGGAAGTAGGTAATACCGTTAAGGAATTTGCTTCGGATAATGCCACTGTCGTGGTCGGTACCGTAATTGATCCTGAAATGCGCGGGGATATGCGTGTGACTGTTGTCGCGACGGGTCTGGGTGGCCGTAAGGCAGCAACTAGCAGTGATGAAGAACGCTCTGTGAAGTTGGTTCAGAAGGTCAGTAATAGCGATTTGGACTACGGTGATCTGGATAAACCTACTGTCATGCGTAACAAAAATACCAGTGCTGGTGAGGGGTTAGCAAATTCTGGGGAAAACCTGGACTATCTGGATATTCCAGCCTTCTTGAGAAGACAGGCAGATTAATAGCCTATTAAAATTTTGACCAACTTCACGGTTTAGAGGGCTCAGAGGGGGAACCAAGCTGGGGTTTACCCCTCTAATATCGGAAGTGACAATTTCTCTGGTTCCAATGGGGTGGTGGGTAATATTCTAATTTCCCCCCTCGGTTGCCGAGAAATGTGAAATTGTTTACTATTCGCGCGGTGGGTCGATGATATTATTGTGTTATGGGCCTTTTTTGACAGGCGCGAAATAGTGGTTAAAATCAATAGATTATAATGATACGGCAAAGAACTCTAAAAAATATTATCAGGGCAACCGGCGTTGGACTGCATACTGGTGAAAAAATTTATCTAACACTGAGACCTGCTTCGGTTGATACCGGGATCGTGTTTCGTCGTGTAGATTTAGATCCACCTGTTGATATTCCTGCGCGTGCAGAGAATGTTGGGGACACACGTCTTTCCAGTACATTGGTAAAAGATGATGTGCGCATTTCAACAGTTGAGCATTTGCTTTCTGCTTTAGCGGGATTAGGTATTGATAACGCCTATGTTGATTTAAGCGCAGCTGAAGTACCTATCATGGATGGCAGTGCGGGTCCGTTTGTCTTTTTGCTTCAGTCTGCTGGTATCGAAGAACAAAACACCCCCAAACGTTTTATTCGCATCAAACGTCCGGTCATTGTTGAAGATGGTGACAAGTGGGCACGTTTTGATCCGTTTGAAGGATTTAAAGTTTCATTTGCGATTGATTTTGATCATCCTGCATTCAAGGGACGCAAACAGGAGTCTGTTATTGATTTCTCAACCACCTCTTTTGTGAAGGAAGTCAGTCGTGCCCGTACATTTGGTTTTATGCGGGAAATAGAGTATTTACGTGAAAAGAGCCTGGCTCTTGGGGGGAGTCTTGATAATGCGATTGTGGTTGATGACTATCGCGTTCTCAATGAAGATGGTTTGCGTTACGAAGATGAATTTGTAAAACATAAAGTACTTGATGCAATTGGTGATCTTTATCTTCTAGGATATAGTTTGATCGGCGCATTCAACGGTTACAAGTCGGGTCATGCATTAAACAATGAATTGTTACGTGCGTTGATGGCTGAAGAAGATGCATGGGAACTTGTTACATTCGATGATCCCGCCGACGCACCTATCATGTACATGCAGCCTACTCCCGCCACTTGAGCAACTTTTGCTCTTTCATGAAAGACTAACAATCAGTAAATTATTTTTTATCAGGTGCAATACGTTTTGATAAACGAAGTAATGATGACTTTAGTTCACTATTACTGATATCATCAGCAACACCTTCGAGTAATTGTGCAGTTGAGGGTGAAAGATATTGTGGTTTTGAAATATTTTCATGAGTGGTTTCGGTTTTGGTATCAGGAACTACTTTGATCTGGATATTTGTAACGGGCGTTGAAGTATTTTTTAAGGCGTTGATCAGTGCCGGGATCTGGAAGCGCAGTTTGGCAACCCAGACAGGTGAAGCAGTTTGCAAGACCAGTGTCTGATCACGCAGATTGGCGACCGTACAATGTTCGCCACAGGCGGTATCCAGAAGGGAACGGATTTTGGTAGTAAGTCGTTTCAGTTTTTTTGCATGAATGGATATTTCACGCAGATTGGCTGAGTCGGCACCAGATAATAGGGAATTCAAAGAGTTATGTGATGTCATTCGTTTAAGTAATATATAGAATGGTCCGCTACAATTAATACTAACAGAAAAAATTCAAGAGTATATTAGAAGACACTAATATACAGGGGATTTGAGGATACAGAGGCCGATGGTCAATATACTGCTGGTAACTAAGGTTTTCGGTAAGACGGGTAATTTCCATATTAGCCGCAATGGTCTTATCGCATTGTTTTTACTGGTTTTAGTTACTGTTCCTGCCATTGTGGGTATCACCAGTTACCGTATAGGGCTTGTAAATCACCCTGATGGTCTGGCAGGCACGTTCATGAGTGAGTTAGATATCCAGAAGGATTCCATCGAAACCGCCATCCGTGACGCCAATGAGAACTTGTCTGCTCTTTCCCAAAGATTAGGTACTATGCAGTCCCATATCATCCGTCTGGATGCCCTTGGTCAGCGTTTAACTAAAATGGCCGATCTGGAAAAAGGTGAATTCAATTTCGAGCACACACCGGCACAAGGTGGTCCAGGCAAGAATACAAAAACAGAACCTGCCAAGTTAGAGGATTTTATTGACAGTATGCGGGCTCTTTCGGAGCAGATCGAGGATCGTTCCAAACAATTGGCAGTTCTGGAAACTATGATGATGACGCGTAACCTGCAAGACGAAATCCTGCCAGCAGGTCGCCCTATCAAGGGTGGATGGATTTCTTCCTATTTTGGCTGGCGCACTAACCCATTTGGTAAGGGGCGTGAGCATCACGATGGTATGGATTTTGCGGGTAAAGACGGCTCCGATGTATCAGTCGTCGCTGCTGGTGTCGTAACCTGGGCTAGCAAGCGCTATGGTTACGGTAATCTGGTCGAGGTAAATCATGGTAATGGTTATGCCACACGCTATGGTCACAACAAGAAAATTCTGGTCAAGGTAGGTCAGACAGTGAAGAAGGGTGACGTGCTGTCAAAAATGGGTAGTACAGGTCGTTCTACCGGTCCGCATGTACATTTTGAAGTATTGCGTCACGGACGTACTGTAAATCCTGATAAATATATTCAGGCCTCACGTTAATCCTGTTATTCCTGAATTCACTTTCTTTCAGTTTCAGCCCGATTTTTCCACCGAAACCATACGGTTTTGCGCTATTATTAGCGTTTTGTATTCCACGTAAGGATATTCCATGGTTAGCGCGTTAATTCGCAAGGTGTTTGGCAGTCGTAATGAGCGCATTCTTAAGCGCTACAGAAAGACCGTAGAGCAAATCAACAGCCTTGAGCCGTCCCTGACGGGACTTTCCGATGAGCAACTCAGTGCAAAGACAGATGAGTTTCGTCAGCGTCTGAAGAGCGGTGAGAGCCTTGAATCGATATTACCCGAAGCCTTTGCCACTGTGCGTGAAGCCGCCCTGCGTGTGCTTGAAATGCGGCACTTTGATGTCCAGCTTATTGGTGGAATGGTGCTTAACGATGGCAAGATTGCTGAAATGCGTACCGGTGAAGGTAAAACACTGGTTGCTACATTGTCCGCCTATCTTAATGCCCTGCCGGGTACATCTGTTCATGTCATTACCGTAAACGATTATCTGGCTAAACGTGATTCCGAGTGGATGGGCAAGCTTTACAGCTTCCTTGGTATGAGCACGGGTGTGATTTTATCTGGCCAGTCACCAGAAGAGAAAAAGGCTGCCTACGAAGCCGATATTACTTACGGTACTAATAACGAATTTGGTTTTGACTATTTGCGCGACAATATGGCGTTTGCCGCCAGTGATCGTATGCAACGTGGTTTAAATTTTGCCGTCGTGGATGAAGTGGATTCTATCCTGATTGATGAGGCACGTACGCCGCTGATTATTTCCGGACCTGTTGATGGCAGTTCCGAGCTGTATCACCAAATCAATAATATAATCCCGGAACTGAAAAAGCAGGAAGGGGAACCAAAAAAGGACGGGGAAGAAGAAGGCGATGGTGATTTCACTGTTGATGAGAAAGGCCGTCAGGTTTATCTGACTGAAGCCGGTCATGAACATTGTGAGGAACTGTTATTCAAGGCCGGGTTAATTGGCGAAGGTGAAAGCCTTTATGATGCGGCCAATATAAATTTAATGCACCACCTGAATGCGGGATTGCGTGCGCATGCCCTGTTTGAAATAGACGTGCACTACATAGTACAGAACAACGAGATTGTGATCGTTGACGAGTTCACTGGCCGTACTATGCCGGGCAGACGTTGGTCAGAAGGATTGCATCAAGCGATTGAGGCCAAGGAGGGTGTCACTATCCAGCAGGAAAACCAGACGCTGGCCTCTATCACTTTCCAGAACTATTTCCGTATGTACAACAAGCTGTCGGGCATGACCGGTACGGCCGATACCGAGGCATTTGAATTCCAGCAGATTTATGGTCTTGAAGTAGTCGTGATCCCGACACATCAGGATATGATTCGCGATGATGCCATTGATCTGGTTTATCTCACTGCGCCGGAAAAATTCAAAGCAATCACCGAAGATATCAAAGACTGCCAGCAAAAGGGACAGCCTGTGCTGGTGGGTACGGCATCGATTGAAGTGTCTGAATATATTTCAAAACTTCTGAATAAAGACAAGATCAAACATGAAGTGCTGAATGCGAAACAGCATGAGCGTGAAGCCGATATCATTGCCCAGGCGGGTGCACCGGGGTCGGTGACTATTGCAACCAATATGGCAGGTCGTGGTACTGATATTGTATTAGGCGGTAATGTAGAAAGCGAAATTATCGCGCTAGACAATCCTGATGAAGTCACTGTTTCGCGTCTGCGGACTGAGTGGAAAAAAATCCATGACAAGGTGCTGGAGGCCGGTGGTTTGCATGTGATTGGTACCGAGCGTCATGAGTCACGCCGTATCGATAACCAGTTGCGTGGTCGTTCTGGTCGTCAGGGTGATCCAGGCTCTACGCGTTTTTATCTTTCCATGGAAGATAACCTGATGCGTATTTTTGCATCAGAAAAAATTTCGGGATTGATGCAAAAACTGGGTATGGAAGAGGGTGAAGCAATTGAGCACCCGTGGGTGACCAAGGCAATTGAAAATGCCCAGCGCAAGGTGGAAGGCCATAACTTTGATATTCGCAAACAATTACTCGAATTCGACGATGTCTCCAATGACCAGCGCAAGGTCGTGTATGAACAACGTAACGATTTGATGGATACGGATAATATTTCTGACAGTGTTCAGGCCATTCGTGACGATGTTGTGAGTAGTGTGATTAGCAATTTTATCCCGCCTGAAAGTCTGGAAGAGCAGTGGGATGTGCCTGGTCTGGAAGAAGCCATTGATGGCGAATTTGGTCAGAAAATGGAGATACAGGATTGGTTGGCAAAAGATGATTCATTACACGGAGAGAATTTACGTGAACGTATTTTGCAGTCACTGGAAGACGCCTATAAAGAAAAAGAACAGCAGGCTGGAATCGAAGTGGTTCGTCATTTCGAAAAGGCCGTCATGTTGCAGGTGCTCGATAGCCAGTGGAAAGATCATCTGGCTGCAATGGATCACCTGCGTCAGGGTATTGGCCTGCGTGGTTATGCCCAGAAGAATCCAAAACAGGAATACAAACGTGAAGCCTTTGAGATGTTTGGCGAGTTACTCGATCGCATCAAATATGAAGTCATTACGATTGTTTCCAAGGTACAGGTCAAAGCCGAGGAAGATGTACAGGCTATTGATGAGCAACGCCGAGCCAGCAGCAACATGCAGTTCCAGCATGCCGATGCCAGCGCCATGGGCCAACAGGAAGAATCAGATGAGGGTGAACACACTCCATTTGTGCGTGAAGGCCGCAAGGTCGGTCGTAACGAACCTTGTCCCTGTGGTTCAGGTAAAAAATATAAACAGTGTCACGGCAAGTTGAGCTGATTCTCCAAGTCATTCTTAACCGCCAGGACGCCAGGGATTATTGGGTTGCAGGGTCGAATTCATTTAACCATGATCTATAATCAAGCTTGTTTTGGCTTATTCACCGGGACGAAAAAATGGCGATAGGTTATTCAGGACTACCTACTATGTATCCAGTTGCAGGTGTGCGACTGGGGACAGCCTGTGCAGGTATCAAAAAACCGAATCATCGTGACTTAGTCATTATTGAACTGGCTGAAGGGAGCCAGTGTACAGGTGTGTTCACCCGTAATGCCTTTTGTGCCGCACCAGTAATTGTGGCCAAGCAGCATCTAGCTTTGGCAACCCCACGTTATTTTGTAATCAATACCGGTAATGCCAATGCCGGAACCGGTGAACAGGGCTTGCATGATGCCCGCCAAACCTGTGAAACCTTGTCAGATGAAGTCACTTGTTTTGCAAATGAAATTCTGCCGTTTTCTACCGGTGTCATTGGTGAAAATCTGAATATGGATGCACTCTTGTCAGGGTTGCCTGCAGGTATATCTGCATTGAGTGAAAAGGGTTGGGATGATGCCGCTA
>DAOVJZ010000020.1 GCA_030632035.1 Granulosicoccaceae bacterium
AAAGAGCCGATGGCAGCGTGCAAATCATCGAAACGACTAATCGAACTTCTTTAGCACGTATTGAAGGGCTGGGTGATCTTTCACATGCCTCAATTGTGTTTTCCAGAGATGAACGTTTTGCCTATGTCTTTGGTCGTGATGGTGGTTTGACCAAAATTGATGTGTTACAGAACAAAATCGATAAACGTATTATTCAGGCCGGCAACAGTATTGGCGGCGCGATTTCACAAGATGGTCGACTAATTGCAGTTTCCAATTATAAGCCGGGCGGTGTCCGTATTTTTGACGCACATACATTGGAAATGTTGGCAGATATTCCCGCCACTTATAAAGGCAGTGACAAAGCATCAAAGGTGGTTGGGCTTGTTGATGCGCCGGGACAATATTTTGTATTCAGTCTGTATGATGCCGGAGAAATCTGGGTAGTGAACATGCAGGATATTCAAAACCCTAAAATCCGCAAATACAAAAATATTGGTCGCCAACCCTATGATGGGTTGATTACATCTGATGGACGTTATTACATTGCCGGTCTGTTTGGTGAAGATGGATTGGTGTTGCTTGATATGTGGAATCTGGACAAAGGTCCTAAACGTATTCTGAGTGATTATGGGCGTGGTAATAAGAAAATGCCGGTCTATAAAATGCCGCATCTGGAAGGTTGGGCAATTGCAAACAACCGCGCCTTTGTCCCAGGCGTAGGTCGTAATGAAGTGGTTGTGATCAATCAACACAACTGGAAGCAGGAAACCCGAATTGCAGTTCATGGCCAACCAGTGTTTGTTATGGCTCGTCCAGATGGTCGTCAAATCTGGGTTAATTTCGCGTTTCCACGTAATGACACAATACAAATCATTGATACGACCACAATGAAAGTTGTAAAAACCATGAAGCCGGGCAAGGCGATACTACACATGGAATTCACATCGCGCGGTGAAAATGTCTGGGTGTCAGTTCGTGATGAAGATAAGGTTAAGGTTTTTGATACAGCCACTTTTGAACAATTAAAGATTCTGCCTGCACTCAAGCCAAGCGGGATATTCTTTACTTCCAGAGCACACAAGATCGGATTGTAAAATGGGCGGCCAACAGAAATTTAACCTAAACGATTTTTCAGAACTGGAAAGACGCTTGTTGAATGATTTTCAGCACAATCTTCCGCTGACATCAGCACCCTATGAAGATATAGCAGAACAGACTGGTGCGAGTGAGAATGAGGTTATCAGTGCCATACAGAAATTAACCAAAGATGGGGTTATCAGCCGTGTGGGCGCTGTTTTTACGCCTAACAAGATTGGGGTTAGTACGCTGGCAGCAATTTCTGTAACTGAAGATAAATTACAAGAGACCGCTGACATGATAAATGAATATGCGGAAGTGAATCACAACTATGAACGTGAGCATGACTTCAATCTCTGGTTTGTAATTACAGCTTCTGATGAAGAACGTTTAAAAGATATCCTTAGTGAAATTGAGCAAAAAAGTGGATCGCAGGTATTAAACCTTCCTCTTGTGGAAGATTTTCATATTGATCTTGGTTTTGATTTGCCATGGGCACATTCAAGTGAATAGTATTGCCAAGGATATTGAAAACAATATGGGACTGTCTTCTCGTGATATGGCGTTGATACAGCTTGTTCAGTACGGCCTTCCTTTATGTTCACATCCTTATGCAGAGATTGGCAAACGCATCGACATGGACGAACCGGAAGTCATCAAGCGTCTGCAAAAACTACAGGAGTCAGGTGTGATCAAGCGCCTTGGGGTAGTGGTTCGTCATCGCAAACTGGGTTACCGAGCCAATGCAATGGTAGTTTGGGATATTCCGGATGAACAAGTAACTAAAGCAGGTAAGAACATCAGTAAGTTTGAATTTGTAACACTGTGTTATCGCAGACCAAGACAATTACCACAATGGCCTTATAATTTATTTTCCATGATCCACGGTTCTGATCGGGATGCGGTCACAAAGAATATTCAGGATCTGGCCAAGCAATGTAATTTACAGGATATCAAGTATGAAATCCTGTTTAGCAAGCGTTGTTTTAAACAACGTGGCGCGATCTATCGACCGGATGAATCTTGTGGATAAGATAGATCGCAAGATTATTAATGAGCTTCAGGGTGGCTTCCCTGTTTGTGAGTCACCTTTTGCAGAGGTGGCAGAGCAACTGGGTATTACAGAAGATGATTTGATAGCAAGGGTTAAAAAGCTGTTGGATGAAGGTGTGTTGTCACGGTTTGGTCCTATGTATCATGCAGAACGTCTGGGTGGTGGTTTAACACTGGTGGCCATGAAAATTCCTGAACATGAATTTGATCGTGTAGCAGAGCAGGTCAATGCCTTCCCGCAGGTTGCACATAATTACCAGCGTGATCATGAACTCAATATGTGGTTTGTGCTTGCGACAGAAAAGGCCTCTGAAATTGATGAGACGCTTGAATTAATTGAAACCAGAACAGGCTATAAGGTTTACAATATGCCCAAACAGCAAGAGTTTTATGTGGGGCTCAGATTTAATGCTTGATTCAGTAAAGAATGTGTCAATGGCTGATTATGAACTGGATGAAATAGATCGAAAGATTGTGTTGGCAACACAGGCTGGTCTACCGCTGGATGCAAAACCGTATCATAAGGTAGCCAGTGAAATCGGCATTAGTACAGATGAAGTCATGCAGCGCATGCAAGCGATGCTGAGCCATGGAGTGATACGTCGTATTGGTGTTGTACCCAACCATTATGCATTGGGCTATAAAGGAAACGGCATGTCAGTATGGGATGTGCCGGACGATAAAATAGCCGAGCTGGGCGAAAAAATTGGGGCGCTGGATAATGTCAGTCATTGTTATCATCGTCCACGCCATTTGCCGGAATGGAATTACAATTTGTTTGCGATGGTGCATGGGCATGATCGGGATGAAGTTGAACAGCAGGTTCAGCAAATAGCCGAATTATTAGGTGACAATGACCGAGGTCATACTGTGCTTTACAGTACCCGTATTCTGAAAAAGACCGGGTTACGTTTACAAGATAAACAGGGAAAATAAATGTTTCGTATTTCACAATATATGCAGGCGCTAGCCAATCCAGAACCATTGGGGCCGAAACGGGAACCGAGTGGGCCGGTTGTGATCTGGAATTTGATCCGGCGTTGTAACCTGACCTGCAAACATTGTTATTCCATTTCTGCTGATACCGATTTCCCTGGAGAGTTGTCGACCGAGCAGGTCTTTACGGTGATGGATGATCTGAAAGGTTTTGGTGTGCCTGTGTTGATCTTGTCTGGCGGCGAACCATTGTTACGTCCCGATATTTTTGAAATTTCTCACCACGCCAAGGAAATGGGTTTTTATGTGGGCTTGTCGAGTAACGGCACGCTCATTACAAAAGACAATATTAAAGATATTGCCGCTGTGAATTATGACTACGTCGGGATCAGTATTGATGGTGTCAGGGAAACCCATGATGTATTTCGTCGTATGGAAGGCGGTTTTGATGCGGCCATGAACGGGATACGTTTGTGTCGCGATAATGATATCAAGATTGGTATGCGCTTTACCCTCACACAGGATAATGCAGAAGAGCTGCCTGACTTGCTGAACATCATGGAGCAAGAGAAGGTTGATAAATTCTATCTCTCCCACCTTAACTATGCGGGCAGGGGTAATCGCAACCGCAAGGATGACGTAATTCATCAAATGACACGCAATGCAATGGACCTGTTATTTGATGCTTGCTGGGAAGATGTGCAAGCGGGGCGCAAACGTGAATTTGTAACCGGTAATAATGATGCCGATGGTGTTTATTTATTAATGTGGGTACGCAAACACTTCCCCGAACAAGAGGCCTACATGCGTAAAGTACTAACACGCTGGGGTGGTAATTCTTCCGGCGTGAACATTTCCAATATCGATAATCTCGGTAATGTGCATCCGGATACCTTCTGGTGGCATTACGATCTGGGTAATGTAAAGGATCGTCCTTTCTCGGAAATCTGGCAGGATACCTCCGATCCACTAATGGCGGGTCTAAAATCAAAACCACGTCCGTTAAAAGGCCGTTGTGGTGCCTGTCAGCAACTGGATATTTGCGGTGGTAACACGCGTGTGCGTGCGCATCAATTAACAGGTGATCCGTGGGACGAAGATCCGGCTTGTTATCTGGATGATGACGAAATCGGTGTTGAAGGTACAGGTGAACGACTAAAAGTTACCGCCTATTCAAAAAAACGTTCAATTAAATAAAACCAGTCATTATGTTCAAAATACAATCTATTTGTTTTAGTGTGTTTTGCCTGTTGTCTTTCAATGTGTTTGCAGAAGGGAAAGTTGAAGCAGAAAAATTATTTCAGCAACACTGTGCCAGTTGTCATGGAGAGGACAGACTTGGCCGGATGGGTCCTGCACTGTTACCGCAAAACCTGAAACGCCTGCGCAAGAAGTCAGCATCAAAAGTGATTGCAGGGGGCAGGCCGGCAACTCAAATGGCTGGTTTCAAGGACAAGCTGAACAAGGAACAAATCGAATCACTGGTCGCCTTTATCTATACCCCGTTAAAAGAAGTCCCGGTATGGGGTGCAAAAGAAATCAAGGCCTCCCATGTGATACATCACAAGGAAGGTAGCCTGGGTGACAAGCCGGTTTATAAAGCGGATCCGCTCAACCTGTTTGTGGTTGTTGAATTAGGTGATCACCATGCCACCATTCTTGATGGTGACAAGCTGGAACCTATTCACCGTTTTCAGACCCGCTTTGCATTACACGGTGGCCCCAAGTTTTCACCCACAGGACGTTTTGTCTATTTTGGTTCACGTGATGGCTGGGTGAGTAAATTTGATATGTATAACCTCAAAGTGGTAGCTGAGGTACGCGCCGGTATCAATATGCGAAATATCGCCATTTCCCATGATGGGCGTTTTGTGATTGTTGGCAATTATTTACCCCATACACTCACAGTGCTGGATGCAAAAGATTTGAGCTTGCTTAAAGTGATTCCTGTTGATGACAGAAAGGGGAACACATCACGTGTCAGTGCGGTTTACACTGCGCCCCCACGCGAGAGTTTTATTGTTGCCCTGAAAGA
Source organism: Granulosicoccaceae bacterium (assembly GCA_030632035.1). Taxonomy (GTDB): domain Bacteria; phylum Pseudomonadota; class Gammaproteobacteria; order DAOVJZ01; family DAOVJZ01; genus DAOVJZ01. The sequence continues at coordinate 5,084 of DAOVJZ010000020.1, forward strand.
TATTCCCGAGGTCTGGGAGATTTATTATACCGATGACCATGAACCCGTTTACAACGGTTTTGTGCATGACTACCGGATGAAAGAGGGAATAGCCGAGAAAGGGCCATTTCCGGTACGCCGCATCGAGCTGGATGACTATCTGGATGATTTTTTCTTCGATCAGGAATATGAGCATTTAATTGGTACAGCGCGTAATGCCAAAAATGGCCAGGTGATTGATCTGGACATACGGCGCAAGATAGCAGAGCTGGATTTATCCGGTATGCCGCATCTGGGTTCCGGAATCAGCTGGGATTACAAGGGCCGCAAAGTATTGGCCACGCCAAACCTGAAAAAAGGGGAGGTCAGCATTATCGATATGGAGACATGGAAGACGGTCAAGCGCATAAAAACACTGGGGCCGGGCTTTTTTATGCGTAGCCACGAAAATTCCCCATACGCCTGGGTAGATGTATTTTTTGGGCCCAATAAGGATGCTGTACACGTAATAGACAAAAAGACGCTTGAGGTGGTGAAAACCCTGCGACCAGCTCCTGGAAAGACAGCTGCTCACGTTGAGTTTACCCGTGACGGGAAATATGCCCTGCTGAGTATTTGGGATATGGATGGTGCTGTTGTCGTCTATGACGGGAATACGCTTGAGGAGGTGAAACGCCTGCCCATGAAGAAACCATCAGGCAAATATAACGTTACCAACAAAATCCGTTACTCTTCAGGGACAAGTCACTAAAAAATCCTTTTAGATAGGGTAGATAGGCTGTTTTAGCCTTGACAGGGGCGGTGCAGTCACGTAGATTGCGCACCTGATTTTGCGGGGCTATAGCTCAGCTGGGAGAGCGCTTGCATGGCATGCAAGAGGTCGGCGGTTCGATCCCGCCTAGCTCCACCAGGACAGACTGAGGCGGCATGAAGTACAGCAGCCCACACAGTTTTGTCCCCATCGTCTAGAGGCCTAGGACATCGCCCTTTCACGGCGACGACAGGGGTTCGACTCCCCTTGGGGACGCCATACAAAAACCGTAACCATTTTGGTTACGGTTTTTTTTATCCCATATCTATGTAAATTCATTGGAAAAACAGTATGATAATCTTCATACTTAATGTTCAATAATAATCAATAAATATTTATTGCTTGATTTAGTCGGGCTCGTATGGAAATTGTGAATCAAAAAATTATTAAATGGTTTTCCGAACCCGTTATTTGGAGAGGTTGGGCTATACCGGCTTTTCTGGCCGCCTTTCTGTTTGGGATCAGTCAGTCTCACTTTCTTCTTTTCCATACTTTGGCAGAATTATTTGCCATTATTGTGGCCATTATTATGTCCGTGGTTGCATGGCAGACGTATACCTTCTCACGTAATCATTTCCTGATGTATCTAGGGTGTGGCTACTTCTGGGTAGCGGCACTGGATTTGTTTCACGCCCTGACTTACAAGGGTATTGGTGTTTTTGATATTGAGGGTGGTAATACGACTGCCCAGATGTGGTTGATTGCACGCTTTGCAGAGGCACTATTGCTTTTAACTGCCCCCTGGTTTTTGAGCCGCACAGTTTCAAGAATTCCTGTGTTTACCATTTTTGGTATAGGCGCAGTCGTGATGTTTTTAGTGGTGATGTCAGATGTTCTTCCGTTAGCCTATATTGATGGTCAAGGGCTGACAGCTTTCAAGATATATTCAGAGTATGCGGTTATCGCCTTATTGATATGTGCTGCCTTATTGCTTGCATCCAGACGGGATCGGGTTCCTCATCAAATTTTTGTCCTGACTGTTTCAGCTATCACCTTAACTATCTTTGCTGAAATCGCATTCACTTTTTACGTTACTCTTTTTGACTATATGAATGCGTTGGGGCATGTATTTAAATTCTTTTCATTCTGGCTGATATTTAAGGCCATTGTCAGCACAACATTGACAGAGCCTTATGAGGTGATGGCCAAGGGTTCAACAACCTATGATGCTATTCCAGACCCTATTATCGTGATTGATGGTAATGGTGTTGTGCATCAAGTGAATCGTTCAGCATGTGAATATACCGGATTATCTGAAAATGCCGTTGTAGGTAACAATGTACACCAGTTGTTTCACCCCCAAAACATTAATGAACAAGACTGTGTTGTCTGCAATCACATAAAACGCAATGAGCCATTGCACAATTATGAATTGTTTTATCCTGATAAAAGCCAATGGTATGAAGTGGATTTGCGGCCTATTGATAATACACGTCATATTTCCGGTGTTGTCCATGTGATGATTGATGTCACGGAACGAAAAATGACAGAGCTTGCACTTAAGCGTACTAACGAGTCACTGGAATTGTCTCAACAAAAACTCAGACTTCATTTTGAGGATACCCCTTTGGGAGTGATTGAGTGGGATCCTGATTTTCGGGTCGCCAACTGGAACCCGACAGCAGAGAAAATTTTTGGTTATACAAAAGAAGAAGCACTGGGCAAGCATGCCGATTTCATCATTATCAATGATGATAAGGAGCAGGTAGAGCAAGTTTGGCAACAACTGCTGAATAAGAGCAATGGGTTGAGAAGTAAAAACCAGAACGTCACCAAGACAGGGAAAATAATCACTTGTGAGTGGTATAACACACCTTTGATTAGTGAGGACGGAGAAGTAATGGGTGTTGCTTCTTTGGTTGACGATGTCACCGAGCGAGAGTTAATCGAGGCACAATTACTTAAACAGGCTAATTTCGACACACTAACCGATCTTCCTAACCGACTTCTGGCCTTTGACAGGCTTAATCAGGCTATCAAACGTGCGCACAGGCATGATAAGTGCGTTGTGCTCATGTTTATTGATATTGATCTATTCAAGCATGTTAATGATACGTTAGGTCATCATGTCGGTGATAAATTGTTAATCAAAGTATCGAAGCGTTTGTTATCTTGTGTTAGGGAAGGGGATACCGTTGCCCGTCTGGGGGGGGATGAATTCCTGATCGTACTCCCGGATCTGGTATCCATTACCGATTCAGAACAAGTGGCTGAAAAGGTTCTGAATACGATGTCGACCCCTTTTGATGTAGATGGCAAAGAACTGGTGTTGAGTGCCAGTATTGGAATAACCAGTTACCCGGAAGATGGGGATGATGCACGTATCTTGTTGAGAAATGCAGACGCGGCCATGTACAGGGCAAAAGAAGCCGGGCGCAATGCTTATCATTTCTTTACGCCTGAAATTAATGAGCAGGCTCAACGCCGTCTGGAACTCGAATCATATTTAAGGCATGCGATTGAGAAAGAGGAACTTTATATTGAGTACCAGCCTGAAATAGATATCAAGACTGGCGATGTTGTTGGCGCAGAAGCGTTATTGCGTTGGAAAAATGAACGTGCTGGATTGATCCCTCCAGATCAATTTATTCCACTGGCTGAAGATACAGGACTGATCGTATCCATTGGTGAATGGGTGCTTCGTGGTGCTTGCAAGGAGGCGGTGAAATGGCAGGGGAATAGCGCAAAGTATACTATTGCAGTCAATATTTCTCCACGCCAGTTCAAGGGGGCAGATTTTATTCCCATGGTAGAGGAAATACTCTCCGAAACCGGCTTGCCAGCAGAACTGCTTGAGATTGAATTAACAGAAAATCTGCTGTTAGAAGACTCGCAGGAAATTTATGAAATGCTGAACAAGTTAATAAATATTGGTGTAAAACTTTCACTGGATGATTTTGGCACCGGCTATTCTTCGCTTAGTTATGTCAAACGTTTTCCGTTTGAAGCAATAAAGATAGATCGTGCATTTGTACGTGATGTCATGATTGACGAAGATGATGCGGCTTTATGTCGAGCTATTATTGTAATGGCCAAGAGCCTGAACATGAAGATTATTGGTGAAGGAGTAGAAACACTTGAGCAAATGGAATTTCTAAAAGCAAGTGGTGCAGATATTGCGCAAGGTTATTACCTTGGTAGACCGATGAGCAGCGATGATTTCAGAAAATTTCTTGAGAAGAGTAAAATGGCCTAGGCCTTTTAAGAGCCCTAACGCCAAAGAAGTGACTGATGATCATGTAATCCAGAACGAACAAAAACTTGCCTTGTGTTAAACAGGGCAAGTGAAATCTAAGTCCAGCATTATTCTGTGCCTAGTTAATTTTCCTGCCCAGAATCTTCTGGCATTTCACCATCAGCTTTAATACTGGCTGCATGTAGCCCCTTGGGACCATCAGACAATTCATATTCAACGGGTTGCCCCCGCTTCAATGTCTTGTATCCATCCATATCAATTGCCGAAAAGTGCGCAAAAATCTCTTCTTCGCCTTGTGCCGGGGAAATGAACCCGTAACCTTTCGAATTACTGAACCACTTGACCACACCCTTTGCCATAGTCTCCACCCTTATTTTGTATTTCACATACAGACTTTGCGAACTGCATTGTTTTTGTTATACCCCCAAAATCGCAAAATACAACGTCTCCATCATATATCTTTATATACGCCACAGAAAATTCGTCAAGTTAATATATTCTCTTAACGTGTGAATGTGATTTATGTCATTCATCTAATTGATTGATATATCAGAAAATTAAAAAATTGCTGTAGAACCCGGGAAAATGGACGACAAAGGTTGTAAGTACTGAAAATTTGCGAAAAAGGTTGTCAATTTCAGGGGTTTTAGGCAAGGCATCCGACAGTAATTTAGACTAAAATCAGAGTCTATGAGCGGATTTGAAGACGATATTGACCGGGATGACGGGTTGGCGCTTGAAGAGGCAAAGCCAAAACTTAAACGCCCCCCGATGTACAAGGTCATACTCCTGAATGACGATTACACGCCGATGGAGTTTGTAGTACACATCCTGGGAAAGTTTTTTAGCATGACACGGGAACAGTCGGTGCAGGTAATGTTGCAAATACATACGAAAGGCATCGGTATTTGCGGTACTTTTACCAGAGAAATTGCTGAAACCAAAGTGTCACAGGTGAACGAATTTTCTAACAAGAGTCAACATCCTCTGCAATGCACGATGGAGAAGGCTTGATAAGGAATTAAACAGGAATATAATGCTATGTTAAGTAAAGATCTGGAATTTACATTAAACATCGCCTTCAAGGAGGCGCGTGAAAAACAGCATGAGTTCATGACTGTTGAGCATCTGTTACTGGCATTGCTGGATAATCGTGATGCCCTGACCGTATTACATGCATGCGGTACAGAGATTGAAAAGCTCAAAAAAGAATTAAACAGCTTCCTTGAAGAAACAACGCCACTTATTAATCAAACGGACAACCGTGAAACACAACCTACTTTAGGTTTCCAGCGCGTTTTACAACGCGCGGTATTCCAGGTGCAGTCTTCAGGCAAGAAAGAAGTCACAGGTGCCAATGTGCTGGTCGCTATTTTCAGCGAACAGGAATCACAGGCCGTTTATTTCCTTAATCGCCAGAACGTAACACGTCTGGATATTGTGAATTATATTTCGCACGGTATTTCAAAAGTACCGGGTAGCGAAGATGAACTGGGTGATATGCCACCAGCAGATGATGATGAGGCCGTCTCGGAATCGGAAGCACCGGCCAAGTCTCCACTGGAATCATTTGCAGTCAATTTAAACATACGAGCCAAACAGGGCAAGATTGATCCATTGATTGGTCGCAAGGAAGAGCTCGAACGCACTGTTCAGATTTTATGCCGCCGCCGCAAAAACAACCCATTGTTTGTTGGTGAAGCCGGTGTTGGTAAAACCGCCATTGCCGAAGGGCTAGCGAAAAAGATTGTTGATGGTGAAGTGCCAAAAGTACTGGAAGGCAGCACTATCTATTCACTCGATTTGGGCGCACTGTTGGCAGGCACCAAATACCGTGGTGATTTTGAAAAACGTTTAAAGGCTGTATTGAAGCAGCTGTATAAGGAAGAAGGCGCGATATTATTCATTGATGAAATCCATACTATTATCGGTGCAGGTTCTGCGTCAGGCGGTGTAATGGATGCATCGAATTTAATTAAACCCGTTCTTGCTTCAGGCGAACTGAAATGCATTGGTTCAACGACTTATCAGGAATACCGCGGCATCTTTGAAAAGGATCGTGCCTTGGCACGCCGTTTCCAGAAGATCGACATATCTGAACCTACAGTTGAAGAAACCGTACAGATATTAAAAGGCCTCAAATCACGCTTTGAAGAACATCATGGCGTTAAGTACACCGCACAGGCATTACAAACCGCGGCTGAACTTGCTGAGCGCTATATGAATGATCGTTATTTACCTGACAAGGCAATTGATGTGATCGATGAAGCCGGTGCAAGTCAACGATTGTTGCCAGCATCCAAACGCAAGAAAACGATTAACGTCACTGATATTGAAAACATCGTTGCCAAGATAGCACGCATCCCGGCCAAAACCGTTTCAACATCCGATCTTGATGTGCTCAAGAATATGGATCGGGATCTCAAGATGATGATCTTTGGGCAGGATGAAGCGATTGAAACCTTGAGTACTGCAATCAAGATGTCTCGCTCAGGCCTGGGTAATGAACAAAAACCAGTGGGTAGCTTCCTGTTTGCAGGCCCAACCGGTGTCGGTAAAACTGAAGTAACACGTCAGTTGGCTCAACAAATGGGTGTAGAACTGATTCGCTTTGATATGTCTGAATACATGGAGCGTCACACCGTCTCACGTTTGATTGGTGCGCCTCCGGGCTATGTTGGTTTCGACCAGGGTGGCTTGATGACAGAGGCAGTCACCAAAAACCCACATGCCGTGTTATTACTGGATGAAGTTGAAAAGGCACATCCGGATGTATTTAATCTGCTGTTGCAGGTAATGGATCACGGTACGCTGACAGACAACAACGGACGCAAGGCTGATTTCCGTAACATCATTCTGGTGATGACAACCAATGCCGGTGCAGAACAAATGAACCGTGCTTCAATTGGCTTTACCCATCAGGATCATACTTCAGATAGTATGGAAATCATCAAAAAGACATTTTCACCTGAATTCCGCAATCGTCTGGATGCGATTGTTCAATTTAAGGCACTGGATGGTTCTACCATTTCTCATGTTGTAGATAAGTTCATCATCGAACTTGAAACTCAACTGGAAGAAAAAGGCGTGACTATTGATGTAGATAGCACCGCGAGAGAATGGTTGGCAGAACATGGTTATGACCCTGCCATGGGTGCTCGCCCAATGGCGCGCGTCATTCAGGAAAGCATCAAGAAAGGACTCGCTAATGAACTGCTGTTTGGCAAATTGGTTGGCGGTGGTCGTGTGAAGGTTTCAGTGAAGAGGGGTGAGCTGAAATTCAAATATGATGTGAAGGAAAAGGTTCATTAGATAATGCAGGATGCAAAAAAAAGGCCGGTTTAACCGGCCTTTTTTATTGGTTATTTTTAAAGTGTAGCAACAGTAGCCCGGATTCCATTGCACTTCAGAACCACTTCGGCGTTTCCCTGGGACCCTTCGGGTTTTATTAGGGATTTCACTTTGAAATCGCTTTTGCGGTTTATTAAGTACTTCTTCACTTTGCTTAGGTCACATTACATCCAGGCTACAAAATCATGGTAGAGTGGATTAAGTCATAACATGACGTATCCACCAAAAAGTTTTCACCCAAAGCATATAAGGCAATTGATCTTTATCAACAAATCACTCACTTTCTCATAAAGTTCAATTCAATTAGGCCGTAGTATAGAGGAATATT
>DAOVJZ010000093.1 GCA_030632035.1 Granulosicoccaceae bacterium
CCTTCCGGCTTATCAATGAAATCAAACTGGAATTGTGAATATGAAGAAGTAGTATCAACCAGTTTTTCAAGGCGTATATATTTAACCTTTCTATCATGGCTCAAAACAAGTACTGAATTACGATCAAAAGTATTGGCAGGAACAACAATATTTTGAATTTTCTGACTGTTAAATTCATTGGTGCATGTCAACGCACGGAAATATTCACACCCCTTACCTACACCGGCAACTCCCCTGACTCCGACAGCAACCGTATTTTCAGAAATCATCATTATTCCCATGTCCATTTTCTGGTTATCTGTATTAATTAACCAGCGTAATGCACCCAATTGCCAACTATCCCCATTATCCTTACTAGATGCAACGAGCTCACCTACACGAATTTTTATATTGCTCATATCTGTACTGGTTAGTCCCAGACCACCTGTACTCTCATTAAATTTATTCCATTGGACAGCATTGTGTTCTGGGCCAGTATTGTGATTGTCTTCTAGGTCAGGATTCTTGAGTATGGACTGACGACGGAGCTTGGCTCCATAAAAATTTGCCCATTGATCTTCAATCTTTTCCTCAAAACTGGATGTCCGATGCTGTATATCACCTGCTTCCAGTCTGGATTTTAATTTCTGTTTTTCCCAATCCCTATCATTTTTATCAAGTGACATTAGTGATAAAGCAACAGAGCCCGGTCTCCCCGAATCCTCTCCTGGCCTCCCCAACTCCCATGGCCTCCCCAACTCGTTCTTCTCGGCAAGCCCATCCTTTTCCAGCTTACTGGCAAGCTCCTCCTTTTCCAGCTTACTGATAAGCTCATTTTTTTCCGGTTCAAATTCCTTTTGGCCACTCACAAAATAATGGCTTGCATCCAGACTGACAGATAACAGTACATTTCCACTGTCAGGAAAACGTTCATACTGTCTATTGGTGCGGCCACCCCAGGCATGCTCAAGACGAATCAACAGATCACGATTCATTCTATCTTTAATGGGCATATTCCTGACTTTGAATTTCTCATTAATATTGTGAATTAAACTGGATAGACCAGCTGATAATGCATCAACACCGATAATCATTCCCTGTCCTGGTTTGTGTTCTACATAATCCGATGCAAAACACGGAGGATTACCGGATTTTAGATCAATATAGAATTGATTATTAATAACGGTATCTTTCGGGTGCGGTGTGATAGAACATTTTGTCGACCAATTATCAAGGTAATTCAAAATTGTCGTCGCCTCTCCTTCCATCAAATGATAGGGATTGGATATCGCAAGCAATACAATTTTTTTGTACAAAACTTGAATGGTATTATTGGTTGTTTTTTCTCCTGCGTGTACAGGCAATACCTTGTCATGAATACCAAGTTCTCCTGTATAACGATACAAGCAATTCACCTCTGCCCATGCGCCTTGTGGTTCCGGAGCATAAATCAGCCAGGCTGAAAGTAATTGCTCGGCCAGATATTTTATTGATGCATAGGTTGCATTCAATAATGCCTCCGCTGATTGTTCCTCATCTCCTTTTCCGGAATCCAGATCCAGTACAGCAATCTTGAAACTATCTGCCATACATTTCATGATTTGTTTCATGAGGTCAGCACGTTCAATATTTTTACTGTCCAGAGGAAATACGCTACCTTTCAGTTTTTTCCTGAGTTCTGCTGCCAGTTGTGTGACAACAGGAACAAACACATTCATTATTTGAACCCGTTGCACAGGATCAATACTGCTCTGATTATATTGTTCAATTGAGGAAATAACAGAATGTACACTGCCTTCTACATCGGTCAAGTTCAAATGACTCAACCATTGCCGCACTACACCGGGCCTCACGTCAGATAAAACCGGTGCGTTAGTATTCAAATTGGGGATATCAAGCTGTAAGGTACTCATCAATAAATCATTTTTTTACGTAAATGTACCTTATATATCGTTCTATATAGCTGTTTACTTTAGGAATAAAACCCTTGATGCACTTGGGTATTATAAAATAACTATTTTTTTTATAATCAATTAGATAGCATGTTATATCGCCCATGTTTTACGTATGAGATAATGCATCTGTGCTAACAACAAGAAGAACCACAGTGGATAAAAACACAACCACAAAACTCAAACTACAGGAGCTGAGACTCGAGCATGGTGCGCTGGATGATGCCATTTCTCGCCTGTCTGAAGACCCTTCACTCGATCAATTCAAACTTCAGCGTCTTAAAAAACGCAAACTCCAGCTCAAGGATTTTATTGCCAAACTGGAAAATATATTAATACCTGATCTTGATGCCTGAACTCCCTTACTCTCAAAAACCGGATGTCACTGTGCTAACGGGAAAGCAATGCCCGCATTGTAATAGCGTCAAACAATCACTGAATGAAATTTTACAGACCGGTATTATCGATAACGTGCAGTATATCGATATTGAAAATCGTCCGGATGTATTTAACCATGTGCGTTCTGTCCCATGGATACGTATAGGTAGCTTTGAGTTACAGGGGTTGCATACAAAACAGGAATTAAAACAGTGGATTCAAAAAGCCAGTAAACCGGATGGAATGAAATACTATTTTGATAACTTGCTGTCTACTGGACAGCTACATCAGGTAGAAGCATTCATAAGACGAAACCCGGAAATGCTACTTGAACTTATCAAACTAACAGCCGATCCGGAAACAGCTATGGCAACCCGTATCGGTATCGGTGCATTACTGGAAGGTTTATACGGTACTGGACTGGCTAAAACAATTACTGAACCACTTGAAAAACTAAGCGACCATCCAGATGTAAAGATACGTGCTGATTGTGCCCATTTCCTTGGACTAACTGAAAATCAGCAAGCGGTAAATACATTGAAAAAAATGCTGAATGATCAAGATAAAGAAGTCAGGGAAATAGCGGAAGAAGAACTGGAACGGTTGGCTGGAATTAATAATTCTTGAACCGCCATACCCAGAGGGCACAAGACCTCACCAAGATATTTATTTTATAAAACTTTATATTCTTGGCGTCTTGGCGGTTTAAAATCTATTTAAGCACTTCTTCCTCACCTTCGGTCTTCGCAATCAACACCGCACCACATGAATCACTAAATACATTTACACTGGTGCGGCACATATCAAGAATACGATCGACTGCCAATATCAAGCCAATACCTTCAGCCGGTAAACCAATCGCACCCAGTATCACCACAATCGCAACCAGGCTCGCAGCAGGAATACCAGCCACACCAATAGATGTCAGTAATGCAATTAACACCACGGTAAACTGGGTTACAAAACTCAGTTCCAGCCCGTAGGCCTGTGCAATAAACATGGCAGCCACGCATTCATATAAGGCAGTGCCATCCATATTCACCGTAGCACCGAGTGGCAACACAAAACTGGATGTACGGTTAGACACCTTGGCATTATTTTCTACACAATCCATGGTCAATGGCAGTGTGGCAGAAGAAGATGCGGTAGAAAATGCCGTCAAAAGTGCCGGTGCCATCGCTTTATATTGTTTAAGTGGATTAACCCGCGCAATAAAATGCAATAATAACGGCAATGAAACAAAAACATGGATAGCCAATGCCATTAATACCGTGATCATAAATAACAGCAATGGCTGGAAGGCAGCGAAACCCGTTGCCGCCACCACTTTTGCTACCAGGGCAAACACACCAATCGGTGCAAACTTCATGACCCAATCTGTAATGCGCATCATGATTTCAAATACACCCTGCCAGAAATCCATCATGACCTTGGTATATTGATCACGTACCTTGGTAACAAAATAACCAAACAACAGGCAGAAGAAAATCAATCCCAGTAACTGACCATTGGCCGCCGCCGCCACCACATTGGTTGGTATCATGCGTAAAAATACCGCAGCAATATCCGCCGCACCCTTACCTTCCGTCTTGGCCAGCACGTCATCAGTATCTGCGCTCAATCCGATAATTTCCCGCGCAGGCTCACCATTAACAATGCCGGGAGAAATCATATCAACAAGCAATAACCCGATCAGTATAGCCATCAGGCTTGTTGTCATGTAATACAGCAAGGTTTTAACACCCAGACGACCGAAGGCCGCATTCTGACTAGCACCCGCCATGCCGGTAATAATCGACGATGCGATCAGGGGGATAATCAACATTTTCAGGGCATTAAGAAAAAGGGTGCCAAAGAATTCGTACAGTGAGTAAAAGGTAATACCAAAAAGGCTGGCTTCCTTACCGGTAAACCAGCCTGCTATGACAGCGAGAAACAAGGCAATGAGTATTTGCCAGTGTAGTTTGAGTTTCAGGAGGTTCATTTTTATTATTCCCCTGTTAAATCTGTTGTGATTAGTCTTTAGTCCAGGTCTGCAAAGCATCAATAATTTTCAATGCCTGATCCTTGCTGGAAATATTGAATTTTGATTTTGGCATATATTCACCATTACGCTTCTGATAACGACGAATCGTATATTTATCAGGACCATATTCTTCTTTTTTACGATCCCAGTCTTGATAGCGAAAAATGATTGTAGACCATGCGCCCTTTGTCAGGACAATCTTGTCCAGTTGCTTGGAAACGAGTACACCGTCTTCAGTGTAATCAATAGTTAATTCATCAACTGTTTCTGCCATTACATCTCTCCATTAAATATCGGTATTGGGGGGATAATAAACAAATACGGACACTGTTTCCAGAAATTCATTCTTCCGGAATCAAAATAACCGATTATATAGGGATTATACGACCTTTATATGCCAGGGTTCGAAACGAACCCCAAATGGGTTGTTATTTACATATCTGATAGCAACATAACCCAGATCGGTCAGTCGCTTGTATTCATCTGTATGTGAAAAATCAGCCGTAAAATTCTTGTATCCATAGCCAACCTTACCTACATCAAAATCACCGATACCATGATAGGAATGACCGGGAGGTGCCAGCGAGAATGAAGCCTGAGACAAGTTGCCGTTTGTCTCTATCGCCTTGGACAGGAAAAGATAGGTTTGTTTGACCACACTACGGATACCGGAAGTTAATATCAGACTATCACCCACATCTTTTCTAATGCGTTTGTACTTTTCCATTGATTCTCCCTTGAACAGGTAATGGCCAGTACGTCCTATTTTCTTTGTATCACGTCGCGGAACAATATCAGTAATATTATCTATAACCTTGTCACCAAAAAAACCATAGGCCTTCGCATCTGCCGAGAAAACATATTCAAAGAGATCCAGTTCTGCCTGGGTAAATTTACCGACTGAGGAAAAATTTCTACCCAGCTTGATCATTTCATCAAAACCAAGCAGATTAAAATTTGTATAACCCACCTGATGTTGTACACGTTTTAAATGGACAGCAACAGACTTCAGGTATTCAAAATCCTTGCCTTCCAGAATAATGTCGGAGAGCTCAACAACCTGCTGTTGTTCCGGCTTTTCAAGGTTATCTTTGACGAACAGGTCTTCGCCAAGCAAGTCATTCAAATTGATATGTTGATCGTAACCCGCATCCTTATTCACGATAGCGGCTACTTTGGAAATATCATGATCGCGCCAGACAGAAGCTCCACCGGCAACAGCAAGGAGACTCAACGGGATAGCTTTTATTAGTGTTCTTCTTTTCATAACCCATCACCACAACACATCAAGCTTAAAGTATAGCTGAAAGTTTTGTTCTTAAAGACATGAAGTAGTATAGAAAACCAAACCGTCCCGGTTTTTCAAGCCACTAATGCTTGCCTGTTTTACTATTCTCCAAATCTTTCTCATACAACATGTATCCTGAGAACCCCTATCTGCTGACCCAAAAGTCAGATACCATGAACACGTATATCTCACCAGGATAACGAGTCCTTACTTGATCTTTGAATCCACAAAGAATTGTCCTCAGTCGGGAATACACACCGTTATTCCACTTCTTCGGAAAATCCTTTGTGGATTCAAATTCCTGCGCAATCACCTCACCCCCTGATAAGATATACGTGTTAACAACAATATCGGCAAACCAACAATGTTACTTGAGTATGCTAACCCTATGAAATCCCCTAATAATCCCTGTGTTTTTAATGTCTCTCTCGATGACTTCCAGGAAAAAGTCCTTGATATGTCAGTAAAAACACCCGTACTGGTCGACCTGTGGGCTGACTGGTGCTCTCCCTGTGTGGTCATCGCACCCGTTCTTCAGCAAGTCATTGAGGAATTTGAAGGTGAAGTATTACTGGCCAAGGTTGAAGCAG
>DAOVJZ010000072.1 GCA_030632035.1 Granulosicoccaceae bacterium
GATGGGAACCTGGTTTCTGTTGTAGGCACTATTCAGGATATTACTGATCGTAAGGAAGCAGAATCACTTATTGAATATCACAAAACCTATGATGCGCTGACAGAACTTCCGAACAAGATCAATTTCTCAAACCAGCTTGAGCATGCTATCAAACTCGCATCCGAAAGAGATACGATGCTATCTGTTTATTTCCTCGGCCTGGATAGATTTAAATTAATTAATGATACGCTTGGCCATGCTACAGGTGACAAACTTCTCAAAACAATCGGTGAACGTTTATCAAAGTATACTAAAGAAGGTTTTATTGTGGCTCGGTATGGTGGAGATGTTTTTTCAATCATATCTCCACAGCTGTACGATGTTAGTGAGGCCAATTCGATTGCACAGGGACTTCTGGATATCACCTCACAACAGATTAATATTGATGGTCATGAGTTGTTTGTTACAGCCAGTATCGGGATTGCTCTATTCCCGTTAGAAAATGAATCAGCAGATTCCTTACTCAAAGCGGCTGACTCTTCAATGTACAATGCAAAAACAAGCGGTGGTAACCGTTATCTCTATTATGATGCCAAACTTAATCTTGAAGTAGCCAGAAAAGTAGAGTTGGAAAAAGGACTCAGAAAGGCAATTGATAATGACGAACTAGTGCTTTATTACCAGCCACAGGTTCAAACAGCAACACGCAGGATTGTTGGCATGGAAGCATTGATACGTTGGGAACATCCTGAAAAAGGACTCATTTCTCCATTGGACTTTATTCCCATTGCTGAAGAGAGTGGCTTGATCATTCCGATTGGGGAATGGGTGCTTAAACAAGCGTGCACCCAGGTTGCAAAGTGGGTCAGAGTGTATGGACCTTTGTGTGTTGGTGTGAATTTATCACCCCGACAATTCATGGATAGTGACTTGACGAGAAAAATAGAAACAGCATTAAAAGAAGCTAATTTGGCCCCGCAATATCTGGATCTGGAAATCACAGAATCTGTCGTCCTACATGATATGAAGGAAACAGTTGATTTGTTACAACAGTTTCGTGACAAAGGCGTATCTACTTCAATGGATGATTTTGGGACAGGCTATTCTTCATTAAGTTACCTGAATCAATTACCTATCGATACCTTGAAAATTGATCGTGCATTTATAAAGGACATTGCTCCAGATTCCGAAAAAAATGGTGCCATTGCCAGAACCATTATTGCGATGGCACACAGCCTGGGTATGAGCGTGATTGCTGAAGGTGTCGAAACCGAATTTCAATACACATTCATGCAGCGTTATGGATGCGATGAAATTCAGGGTTATTTATTTGCACCACCAGTGCCAGCCGATCAGTTTGAAGTTCTTTTAAAGGCATCCCCGGACCCTATCATCAAGTCTACAGTAGCATAAAAGTCAATAATTTCATTAGGTTAAATTACATACATTCTTTGTATGCATAGATATTTGAGATATGCGTGCATTGACCGATAAAAAGAATAATAAATAGCCAAGATTAATAAAAATGGATGCTAAATTTATCAACCCCGTTCTACAGTCAGTTCTGAATGTACTTTCAACTATGGCTCAGATCGATGCTAAACCAGGAAAACCGGTGATTAAAGATAATATATCTGCTCAGGGTGAAGTAACGGGTTATATGACCATGCAGAGCCCCCAGGCAAATGGTTCTATGGCTATAACCTTCTCAAAACCGGCCATTCTGGATATTACAAAGCGTATGCTGGGTGAAACTCATGATGATATTGATGAGATCGTTCTGGATATGACAGGTGAGTTAGCTAACATGGCAGTTGGCGGCGCAAAGAACATACTGATTGAACAAGGATATGATTTTGATATGTCACTTCCCTCTGTATTAAGTGGCTCAGACTCAGGTTATGATATAAAGCATCTGGAAGACGCACCAACAATTATCATGCCCTTTGATACTGACGCAGGAAAATTTTATATTGAGGCATGTTTTAAAGAATAACACCAATATTGTCATTTCATCCCTTGGAAAGAAATGCGGATTAAACGCACCTACAACATACTGTTCAAACAATACGGCCCACAGCACTGGTGGCCGGGTGATACTCCCTTTGAAATCATGGTTGGCTCTGTCCTGACCCAGAACACGGCGTGGACCAATGTTGAAAAGGCCATCAACAATCTCAAACAAGCCAATGCACTGTCGGCAGAAACAATCCTCTCTACTCATCATGCGCGTCTTGCCAAGTGGCTAAGGCCATCCGGTTATTTCAATATCAAAGCGAAGCGTCTGAAAAACTTTTGTCAGTGGTATGTAGAGCAGGGCGGTTTTAAATCATTATCTAAACTGGATACAAAACGGTTACGTGAACAATTGCTTTCGGTGAATGGTGTTGGGCCGGAGACAGCTGATGACATCATGCTCTATGCATTTGAACGACCGGTGTTTGTTATTGATGCCTACACACGGCGTATATTCTCTCGTATTGGTGCAGTTAGTGGGGAAGAAAGTTACGAAGAGCTGAGACAGATTTTTGAAAAGGCGCTCAAGCCGGATGTGGCGCTTTATAATGAGTACCATGCACTCATTGTAAAACACGGAAAAGATATATGTCGATCACGTCCACGTTGTGATCAATGTTGTTTGACAGGAGTATGTCAGGAATAGTGTGTTATTCCCGCTGTTTCAGGGGCGATAAAACTTAACGCAGTTACGGCCATCTTCCTTCGCATTGTAGAGTGCTTTATCGGCATTGATAAACAGCGATTCTGGTTCATCGTCAATATCAAGACTGGAAACACCAATACTGACCGTTATCTTGATCTTATTGCCTTCAGCTTCGCATTCACCTTTTTCGATAGATTCACGAATACGTTCTGCAAGTAATGTAGCGCCTTTTTTAGCCGCACCATTCAAAAGTACAACAAACTCTTCACCGCCATAACGGAACAGGATATCCGAGCTGCGAATGGTTCTTTGAATACAATTAACAGTGCCTTGCAGTACCTTGTCACCAATACTATGGCCATAGGTATCGTTAATTTTCTTGAAATGGTCAAGATCAATAACCATCAGGGAAAGCGGCTTGCCATGACGGCGTGCCAAATCAATTTCACGATTCACAGTCTGATCCAGTGAAGAACGGTTCATCGCACCGGTCAGTGGATCTTTCATAGATGCATCACGTGCCTGCTTGTACATAATGGCGTTGCGTAATGGATACACCAGACTGCACAGCAGATATTCGAGCAGGATTAATTCTTCGTTGGTAAATGCTTTTTTTCTATAAAGGGCGAGCTCACCTAATGAGCCACCTTTAATAACGAGGCGATAAGTACAGCTATTGGCAGTGAGTTCCCCAATAGTCATATCAATATCATGTGCTTCATTGGCGTATGTAACACCGTCATGTGCAACCAGCGTTTTCACACCTTGACTAAAGAAGGAAATGACTTCATCGACATCGAGGGTAGTTTGAAGATTGCCGGCAATTTTCAATGCCTGGTCCAGGATCTGATGACGAATCTCGGATTCCGGTTTTTTACTTTCCAGTTTGTGCACAGCACGATTACGGGCATCATAACCCGCAATGAAATAGTTACTGTCTTCTATTGGTGTAGCTAGCGTTCTTGGCATGGGAACGCCCCCCTTTATGTATTAAACCCGAAATATACTATGCTAGAATCGTGCCAATTCTTCTGGATTCGGGAATGGTTGTAAAATCAGTATGATACATCCGTATTAATAGTCAACCCTTTATTAGAGTCAAGTATTTGACGATTTTCGCCTTATTCTGCATGGTGAAACTTGCCGCACTTCTCGGATCCACGACTATATTTAAGTTAGTTTTATTACTCCAGACAGACAACATACTAGAGACATCGGGCATGAGAATATTTAATTTATTGTATTTATTGTGGTTTTTGATACTGACCACTTTTTCCGTGGCAACTTATGCCGAAGAAAAGGCAGAGAAAAAAGAGAAGGAAGCCAGTTTTGAGCACCCAGGTTATATCGAGCACCCGGATTGGTTCAAGGTCAGCTTTTATGACCTAAAAGAGGACGTGGCTGAGGCAGCCGAGGCCGGAAAAAGGGTCATCCTGTACTTCTATCAGGACGGTTGTCCGTACTGTAAAAAGCTTATTCAGGAAAATCTGGGTCAGCGCAGTCTGGCAGAAAAGACCCAACAGCATTTTGATTTTATTGCTATCAACATGTGGGGCAATCTCGAAGTCACTGGTCTTGATGGCAAACGCTACAACCAGACCAAATTTGCCGAACACATGAAAGTCATGTTTACCCCGACCTTATTGTTCCTGAATGAACAGGCCGAAATTATCGGGCGGGTTAATGGTTACTATGCGCCGCATAAATTTGAGGCGGTACTGGATTATTTTGCGGATAAAAAAGAGAAAGAAATGAAGTTCCGTGATTACTATGCCAGTGTGTCACCGGTACCGGCTACCGGAAAATTACATAAGGAATTATCTTACTTACAACCGCCTTATCGTTTGTCATCGCTCTATCGTATTGGCAAAAAGCCGCTCATGGTTATGTTTGAACAAAAACAATGCAAGGATTGCGATGAACTGCACATGGATATTCTCAAACGCAAGGAAAGTAAAGAACAGCTTGAGCGTTTTGATATTGTATTACTCGACATGTGGTCAGATGACAAAATCATCACACCAGATGATAAAGAAACCACGATTGCCAAATGGGCAAAAGAACTGGATATAAAAAATGCACCTTCCACTGTGTATTTCGATTCAGAAGGTAACGAGGTATTCAGAACAGAGGCCTACCTGAAATCATTCCACCTGCAATCAGCTATGGATTACGCGGCATCGCGTGCCTATGTTGTGCAACCCAGTTTTCAACGCTTTATCTCAGAACGTGCCGCAAAACTGGAAGCGCAGGGCATTCATGTTGATATTATGAAGTAAATACTTTTAATCGCCACGACTGCATGGATGCAGGAGATAGAGCACTAACAGTAGGCGCTTTAGGCAACGCATGGAACAGTTGCCGAAGACGCCAAGGATTAAAAGTTATAGGCTGGGCATTATGAAATTATGTCCAACACTTTTTTCCTTCTCGCTTCTCCAAAATTTACTGTCATTTCGACCAAACAAAGTGAGTGGAGAAATCTCAAATAGGTTATACGAGATTCCTCCGCTCGTGTTCCACACTCGGTCGGAATGACAGGAAGGGAGATAGTTGAAACGCTATATCAAGGAGAGCACTTTTAATTTTTAATCCTTGGCGACTTGGCGGTTAAAGATCTTTTCAGTCCTGCGCCTTAAAATGTTCACCCGACATGTCCGCACTGTCATCACCCATCAAATAAAGGTATTTCATAATCACATCATCGGGGGTGGGCAGTTTTCTGATGTCTTCACCGGGATAGGCACTGCGCCGCAACGCACTTTGTATTGCACCGGGGTCGATGCTGTTAACACGTATTTTGGTATTGGCCTCAAGTTCATCGGCCAGTGTTTGCATCATGTTTTCAAGGCCAGCCATGGAGACACCATAGGCACCCCAATAAGCACGACCATGTTGACCGATTTTATCAGTGGAGAAAACAACAGAGGCTTTATCTGCTTTTCTCAGTAACGGTAAACAGGCTTGTGTTAGCAGGAAAGTGGTATTCAGGTTAACGTGTAATACCTTGGCCCATTCGGCCGGATCAAAGTGATCCATTGTGGTCAATTCACCGAGACGTTGATTGGCATGCAGCAAACCATCCAGCTTGCCAAATTCTTTTCCTATTACACTGGTTAGTTCAGTGTAGCTGTCCGGTGTAGCTTCCTCTGGCTTTAAAGGAAAAATGGCCGGTTGTGGTCCACCTGCCTTTTCAATTGCATCATAGGTGTTTTCCAGCTCTTTAACATGGCCTCCGAGCAGGATGACGGTCGCGCCATATTGGGCATAAACCTTTGCCGCAGAACAACCAATATCGGTTTCTGCACCGGAGACCAAAATGACGTGTTCTTTTAATAAATCATTGGCAGGGCTGTAATCATTCATCTTGTATTAGTTCTTCATTTATATGGTTACTGATGATACGTCGGGCACAGGCCACACCACTGCGCACGGCGCCTTCCAGGGTGGCGGGGTAACCGGTAGCGGTATAATCGCCCGCAAGCCAGCAATTATCAACCTGTGTTTCCACATCCGGGCGTAACTGGTTAGACGCAACACCACAATAAAACGTGGCGCGTTTTTCCTTAATCACAATTGCTTCTTCATGCTCTGGCCATTGCGGGAACAGTTGTTTGAGCTCACCGGCAATGTGTTCGATCAGTGCTTCATTCGACATTTTCATGTGTGCGCCATCGGCACTGATCACCACCGCCATCACACCCGGTTGTCCATTTAGACTGCGATCAAACACCCATTGTCCGAGTGTGTCATGCATTCCCAGCATGGGCGTGCCGGTTGTTACTGTATCCGGGTATCTTAAATAAATAGTTGTAATCGGTTCTTGCCCCATATAGGCGAGTTGTTCGGTGAGCGAATCAAAAACATCATAACGACTCAATAAACGTCGACTGATGACATGGGGCAGGGCAAGGATCACTTCATCGGCCTTAATCAATTTGTCATCGACATAGATGCCTTTCACAAAATCATTATCCATTTCAAGCGCTGTCACACGTTGACCCATGCGCACGCTTCCGCCCTTGCTTTCAATATATTCCATTGCCGGTTCAGGAAAGATATCACCCAGATCGGCAATCGGAATAATAAAATCAGAATAATCACGCGCCTGTAAAAAACTGTCATGCATGACCGTGATAAATACTTCTGCCGATGCTTTATGAATACCGACATTCAATGCGCCGACACAAATCGGTTCCCAGAAATAATGAATCAACCGGCTCGACTGTCCATGTTTAATCATCAAGGCTTGTACGCTGATATCGCTTTCCAGTTCCAGCTTGCCTAATGCGAGCTTGGCACTGAAGCGTAATGCCTGGATTTTTTCTGCGACTGATAAACCGGATGCCTTGATAAATGAAAACAACAGGTTCAAGGGTTTAGGTAAGCCAGAAGGAGGGATCACCATGTGATTATTTTTGGTTGAGGTATAACGCATCTGGAAAGGAATACGGTAAAACACTTTATCCGC
>DAOVJZ010000208.1 GCA_030632035.1 Granulosicoccaceae bacterium
TACGTGCATTTAGATAACGTGTACGATCGGAAAGATCGTCATGTGTCAGTAAAACCTGTGCGGTATGAATATCATGTTTATTGAAACAGGATTCATAGGCCTGTATCAAACCCATTTGCCCTACTGCGGCGGCAGCCTGTAATTCATACAATGCGCGAGGACGTGTTGTCCAACCAAAACGTTTCATACCTTCAGCAACCGCGCCGGATGATACCAATACAATTTGTTTACCTGACTTGTGCAATTGAACAATCTGCTCAACCCATTTACTAATAGCAGTATTATCCAGACCACGACCTTCATTGGTCAGCAATGCGCTACCAATTTTAATAACCCAACGGTTGGCTTTTTTTAGTCGTTGCCTGTTACTCATCGTTTTGTTTTCTTTTTTCTTCAATATATTCCATGATCTTGTAAGTCAGTGCCTTTACACCGTCACCACTAACTGCCGAGATATAAAATACTGGCCCCTGCCATTGTAGTTTGTTCACAATTTCCTGACAAAAACTATCACGCATCTCTTCCGGAATTAAATCTATTTTATTTAATACCAACCAACGTTCCTTACCGGCCAATTCTTCGCTGTAGTTACTCAATTCATTTTCTATCAATCGCATATCCTTGACCGGATCATCGTCACTATTGGGTGGTACCATATCAATCAGATGCAATAATAAACCGGTGCGTGACAAGTGACGCAAAAACTGAAAACCAAGACCTGCCCCTTCTGATGCACCTTCAATCAAGCCCGGAATATCTGCGACCACAAAACTGCGATGCGACTCAACTTTTACCACACCCAGATTTGGATAACGTGTAGTGAAAGGATAATCCGCCACCTTGGGTTTAGCCGAACTGATCTGGCGTATTAATGTTGATTTGCCAGCATTTGGTAAACCAAGCAACCCTACATCAGCCAGTAATTTTAATTCCAGTTTTAATGCCCGTTTTTCACCAGGTTCACCCGGCGTACATTGGCGTGGTGTGCGGTTGGTACTGCTTTTAAAATGCACATTACCCAAACCATGTTGACCGCCCTTGGCCACCAGTAATGTTTGATCTGCCGCGACCAAATCACCCATAACTTCTTCGGTATCAGTATTAGTAACCACTGTACCTACCGGTACCCTGATATATAAATCTTCACCACTTTTGCCTGTGCACTCAGTTCCCATCCCGGCCTGGCCACTCTTGGCGTTAAAATTACGCTTGTAGCGAAAATCAATCAAGGTGTTAATGCTACTATCTGCAATCAAATAAACACTGCCACCATCACCACCATCACCGCCATTAGGGCCGCCGCGTGGAATATATTTTTCACGACGAAAACTGGCAATGCCATTACCGCCCTTGCCAGCCTCTACCTTGATTGTCGATTCGTCTACAAATTTCATTTTCGTTACCAGTTAAATCTACAAAGCATAGATTTGTTTTCAATTAAAACAAAAAACCCCGCACTGGGCGGGGCTCTTTACAATATATTTACAACTCAACCTCAGGCCGCCACCACACTTACAAAAGTACGTTTCTTCGGACCTTTGATTTCAAATAAAACCTTACCTTCTGCTTTGGCAAACAATGTGTGGTCATGTCCACAACCCACATTTACTCCGGGGTGAAATTTTGTACCACGCTGGCGTACAAGAATATTACCTGCTGCTACCGCTTCACCGCCATAACGCTTGACGCCAAGTCGTTTGGATTCCGAATCACGACCGTTACGAGTACTACCACCTGCTTTCTTATGTGCCATTTCCTAAATACCTCTGACTTAGCCTTTAATACCTGTGATTTCCAGTTCTGTATAGTTCTGGCGATGACCGGTACGCTTTTGATGATGCTTACGGCGTTTGAATTTAATAATGTTAATTTTTTTGTGACGACCGTGTTCTACAACCTTGGCAGTGACCTTGCCACTGTCCAGATAAGGCGCGCCTACTTTAACGCTTTCACCTTCGCCAACCATCAATACCTTATCGATATCAACAGACTCACCTACTTCGGCAGAAAGACTTTCTACCTTGAGGGTCTGGCCTTCTGTGACACGGTACTGTTTGCCACCAGTCTTAATGACTGCGTACATAATCTGTTTCTCCAAAATCTTTGGCTCCGCCCAAAATGACGATAGCTTACTGAAAGGTCGGCAATTTTACTGTCTGAGGCCCTTCCGGTCAATGTAAAAGCCTCAAATCATGCCATAAAAAAGGATATGCCAAAACGGGAAAATGGTATACTCCTCCAAAGTTAGCTAACTATGTGATTTTATTACGAACTTGTGAAATTTTCAGCTTATGGCCACCCCTCTCAGCTCATCTCTCCCCGAACCTGATCCTGACTCTATGGATCTGAATAGCCTCACACAACTGATTTCCGATGATATGAAGGCGGTAGATGACCTGATCTGCCAGCGTTTGCAGTCTGAAGTGGTCCTGATTAACCAGCTGAGCCAGTACATTATCAACAGTGGTGGCAAACGCTTGCGCCCGGCTCTGGTTCTGCTCAGCGCCCGTGCCTTCGGCTATAAGGGTACCCAACACCATGATTTGGCTGCTATTGTTGAATTTATTCATACTGCCACCCTGCTCCATGATGACGTAGTCGATGCCTCGGAACTGCGCCGAGGCAAAGAAACAGCTAATTCTATCTGGGGCAACGAGGCCAGTGTGCTGGTCGGGGATTTCCTGTATTCCCGTGCCTTCCAGATGATGGTCGATGTCGGTGATATGAAAATCATGGCTATTCTGGCCGATGCCACCAATACCATCGCCGAGGGCGAGGTCATGCAATTGATGAATATCCACGACGCCGACACCACCGAGCAACGTTATCTGGATGTGATCCACTCCAAGACGGCCAAGCTATTCGAAGCCGGCACCCGCCTTGGGGCGTTGATCAATAATATGGATA
This sequence comes from Granulosicoccaceae bacterium, assembly GCA_030632035.1. Lineage (GTDB taxonomy): Bacteria > Pseudomonadota > Gammaproteobacteria > DAOVJZ01 > DAOVJZ01 > DAOVJZ01. The sequence continues at coordinate 2,908 of DAOVJZ010000208.1, forward strand.
CCGAAACTGAACAGACTATGGCAGCCTATGGCATGCACCTTGGCACTGCCTTTCAGTTAATTGATGATGTACTGGACTACAGTGCCTCATCAGATGAAATGGGTAAAAATATTGGAGATGATTTGGCCGAAGGCAAGCCCACCCTGCCATTAATTTATGCCATGCGTCAGGGCACAGCAGAACAAGCAGATGTGGTACGTAAAGCAATTGAAAAAGGGGGGCATGACAATATTGATGCTGTCATGTCTGCCATTGAATCAACGGGTGCCATTGAATACACTGCTAATGCAGCAGAACAAGAAGCTGAAAAAGCCATTGTTGCGCTGGAAAATATACCTGCTTCACCCTATAAAGATGCCATGCTGGCACTGGCCAGATTTTCGGTAAATCGAACTTATTAATTTTTAAACGATCTTCAGAATCTTCGGCGTGTAGCGCAGCCTGGTAGCGCACTTCGTTCGGGACGAAGGGGTCGGAGGTTCGAATGCGCATAGATGCCTACCGGCATCATCATGCGTACCACACCCGTCTTCAGACGGGTCGTGGCATCTCACACCAACCAA
>DAOVJZ010000250.1 GCA_030632035.1 Granulosicoccaceae bacterium
ATGATTACCCAATGAACGCCCGATCAAGAATTCTAATGACATGTAATGGGCCTTTCTTACACCCTTCTCTTCATATGATTTCCAGGTATTACGCCAGTTCATCATTAAGCGATCGCGAAGGGTTAACGATAAGGCTTCATACAGATAAGAAGGTACACAACCGACAAAACGACCCAGATGACGTGTTAAGTATCTTTCAAAATCACTAGCCAGTGATTCACTGTCTGTGGGCAATTTTTTCATTTCGGGTAATTCAATAGTGCACAATGATTTATTCTTAGACATACTATTACCTATTATACACCATCATTGAACGAGATAGCTTTTCGATGATTTCCGGCCTGATCTGTTGCCATTCAAACCGCCATTGCCAATTGTCCCTCACCGTACCGGGTGTATTCATCCGCGATGCTGAGTCCAGCATGAGAATGTCCTGCATTGGTAAAACACATAAAAATGATACTGACGACATCGCCATCCGAATCATTGATAAAACTCCCTGCTCAGCTAACTCAATATTCAAGCCCGTATATTCTTCAAAATATCTCCTATTATAATTACTCTCATCACTCATCCAACCAAGGGTCGTGTCATTGTCGTGCGTGCCTGTATACACGACATCATCAATTCCATGACGGTGCGGTAAATGTGGATTGTTATTATTTCCATCAAAAGCGAATTGAAGTACTTTCATTCCAGGTAAATTGAAATCGGTTTTAAGTTCAATAACCTGATCAGTAATCACACCAAGATCTTCTGCAATCAGCGGAAAATGATGAAAGGTTTCAAACAACTCGCTTAGCATCTCCCGGCCAGGTGCGACTACCCAGCTTCCGTTAACGGCTGTCTCATCATCATTCGGAATTTGCCAACAGGCCTGTAAACCCCGAAAATGATCAATCCGTACCATGTCAAAAAGTTTTAACTGTGTGTCGAAACGATCTTTCCACCAACTAAACCCAGTTGATTTCATGTGGTTCCAGTCAAATAAAGGATTACCCCACCTCTGACCAGTATCTGAAAAAGCATCCGGTGGCACACCGGCAACAAATGCCATCTCACCATCTTTATCTATTAGAAAGTTTTCTCTCTGCGCCCAGACGTCTGCACTGTCTCTAGCGACAAAAATAGGCATATCCCCGAACAACTCTACCTCATGCTGTTTTGCATAATCACGAATTTCCTGCCACTGCGTAAAAAAAATATACTGTTCAAAGATCGTCTGTTGAATGATAGATTGCAACTCGCGGCGCGCATTATCTAAAGCAATAGTCTCCCGATGACGTACAGTATCCGGCCACTCATACCAAGGCATGTTTTGGTATCGGCTTTTTAACGCTATAAACAAGGCGTAGTCATCTAGCCAGTTAGCATGTTCCGTTGTGAATACCGCGATTCTATTCGTCCATGTATCGTCATCCATTTGATAAAAGTTTTCAGCCGCTTGCTGCAGACAACATAGACGATAGCTTTCTTCTGTTTCGGTTATTCTGATTTTTTTTCTATCCAGCCAGCCTTTATCCTCCAGCCACTCAAGACTAATGAGCAAAGGATTGCCCGCATGAGAAGACAAACTCTGATACGGAGATTTATCAGCATGAGTGGGACCCAATGGCAACATTTGCCAAACTTTAAACCCATGTGAATCTAGAAATTCAATAAACCGGTATGCCTGATGGCCAATATCACCATTGCCCAAATCTCCTGGTAAAGAAGTGGGGTGTAATAAAATACCAGCACGCCGCCGCCTGTCTACGGAATGAGGATAGGTATGAGCTGCCATTAGTTACTGATGATGACCTGGCAACATTACACCACCCATTGCAGGTTCACCCGAACCAAATGAGAATGCCTGTGCCAGATAATCGGGGGGATCAACATTCAGAATTTGATACAAATTCCCCAAATGCAGACGATATTGTTCATCGAATGCAGCCACTGATTCAGCTGAGTTGTATTCTCCAAACCACCAGAACCAGTCTGAGCTTTCACATGTTGCCAATTGCATCTCGGCAATTTTTAATTCTTCGTCCGACAATCTCTCTTCATTGACTACCCTGTCATAAACAGTTTTCGCTTCAACCAACATATCCCAGGCGCGATTTTTATCCGCTTCACCTATCCAGGTTGAAAATGTGCCATATACCCAACTTCCTGCGACAATCTCTTGTAATGGTTTTCTGTCATCATGTGAATCAAGGTATTCACTATAGGTCGTTAGTTTGATTCCATCATGTTGAGAAAGTTTTTCGTACAAGGCACTGATAAAGTGATAACCATTGTCAGGATAATATTCCCAGGCATTTTCACCATCAAGGATAATTGATACGATAGCGTTTGGTTTATCCTTGCAGTCCCTGGCTATTTTTTCCAGGTGGTTCACAAGGTTAGCCACTGCATCATCGGCATGCCAGTCTGAGTACTTGAAACCGATTAGGTCTGATAAACCATCATCCCTGAAAAAACAAACCGCATTGGTATCACGGTATTGAAAAGCCTCGTGGATACAATCATCAGGCGCGGTTGCGGATTTTTGCAGTGAATTTCGTAAAACCGTTTCACCACTGGCCAACCACTTAGTTCCCATTTCTGATATTAGTTCAATGGCTTCAGCGCTAGTGCTGCCTTCTGATGGCCAACAGCCCTGTGGTTCAAATCCAAAATACTTCTTAAATACCGCGATACCCTTTTGTATGTGCCA
>DAOVJZ010000071.1 GCA_030632035.1 Granulosicoccaceae bacterium
AACACATAAAGAACAATTGCAGGCTCATCTCGGAAGGTTTACCGACAGCGGGACCACTGGATTGTTTCTGGAGAAGAATCCGGTACCAGTCGCGATTCAGTTCATCGTATTCCTTAACACCCTGCTCTTCACGATATTCATCAACGGTTTGTTCTTTATCTTCCTTGTGACCCATGCAGTGTTCTTCAGACACAATAATGTAACCACGTTCGTCTTTTGATTCATCCACCTTGCGCATACTCATCAGACCCAGTGGATAATAACGACATGCCGATGGACGATCTTCATAAACAGTACAGCCCTTTTCTTCTTCCATAAACTGACAGGCCGGTGTTTCTTCCATGGTGCGCATTTTTATTAATGGCAGGCCATGTGCATCCAGCGTAGATGGCACCGTGTATTTTTTCAGGAATTCGGTAGCACTGATACCAAGGCGATCTTTAAGACGAATAATGTCATAAGGTGCCAATGTGATATCTGCCTGCTTGCAACATTCGTTAAAGCACGACACGCCCTTGTGGCAACGGAACTTGAACTTGTCATCGGGCCCCAGTTTGACTGGTTTTACAACGCTCTTAAATGGAATATTAAATTCAGGGGTAAATTCATCGCTCATAATAGTTCACCGGGCTTATGTGTCAGATTAACTACTAAAAATAAAAAACAACGTGTCACTTTTTATTTTTAATATTCAACTTTGTTAAAAGAAAAAGTCCGGGCACCTCTGGTACCCGGACTTCTCAATACTACATAACCATCAAATAATTGCTTATTTGAACAGTTTACTCTTGTCTACGATATCAACATGCTCAACCTTGAAAACGTTCCAGGTTTGAGTTTTCTTGTCGTAAGTAGAGTTTACGAAGCATTTCCAGTTTTCTTCATCAACGAAGTTCTTGTCCATGCGATAGTAGAAACCAGGATAACGAGTTTCTTCACGGAACTGAATGTGTTTCATGTGAGCTTCAGCAGTCAGGACGCGGTGATAGTTTTCCCAGGCACGAAGTAATTCATGCAGGTCTTTAGCACGCATCTTAAGAGCGTCTTCCTTCAGCATTCCCAGTTTTTCTTCACATACTTTCAGCATGTTTTCGTTAGTCTGGTACATGGTAGCAACACCAGCACAGTACTCATCCATAATCTTCTGCAGACGGAACTGAAGCATGCGAGGAGTGATGTAATGTGGGTTAACATCAATCGCAGTAGTATAGTCCTTGTGCTCAAGGTAAGTTCTTACTGGACGATAAATGTCTTCAACCAGCTCATCTACTGTTGTATCCAGTTCAGGAGCAACATCTTTGTTGTCCATTACATACTTGACCATTGCTTTAGCAGCAAGACGGCCTTCAGCATGTGAACCAGAAGAGAACTTGTGACCAGAAGCGCCAACACCATCAGCAGCGGTGAACAGACCCTTGATTGTAGTCATAGAGCGGTAGCCCCAGTTCCACGCATCAGGTGCACCAACATCATCAGGACCAGATACCCAGATACCACAACAACCAGAGTGAGAACCTAACAGGTAGGGTTCTGTAGGCATCAATTCAGAAGGTTGCTTTTCAGGTTCGATGTTTTCACCAGCCCATACACCAGCCTGACCAATACACATATCAAGGAAATCTTCCCAGGCTTCTGCTTCCATCTGCCTGATTTCCTTAGATGTCATTGTTTCAGCTAAATTAGCCAGTGCTGTAGGTGTATCCATGTAGATAGGACCACGACCTTCGTGCATTTCCTTCATCATAAGGTGATTATGCAGGCAAGAAGCAGGAACAGCAGCCTGACCATATGGAGGGTAGTCGTTCAGCAGTTCTTTGTTTGTGTCCATGTAAACTTCACCGAAAGCGTTAGTAGCCTTCGCCTTGAAGAGCAGGAACCAAGCGCCTACAGGACCGTAACCGTCTTTGAAACGAACAGGTACGAAACGACTTTCCATCATTGTCAGCTCAGCGCCAGCTTCTGCAGCCATCGCGTAAGTTGAACCCGCGTTCCATACTGGGTACCAGGCACGACCTGTACCTTCACCAACAGAACGTGGACGGAAGATGTTTGCACAACCACCAGCTACCAACAGGCAAGCTTTGAACTTGTAGATAAACAGTTTGTGATCACGAGTTGAGAAACCAACCGCGCCCGCGATGCGAGTAGGGTCGTTCTTGTCGTTAATCAGCTTAACGATAAATACGCGTTCTTGAATGCGGTCCATACCCAGTGCTTTTTTCGCTGCTTCAGCAACGATCCACTTGTATGATTCACCATTAATCATGATCTGCCATTTACCAGAACGAACAGGCTGACCACCGTCTTTCAGTGATTTACCTTCGTCACCTGGTCGTTTCCAGATTGGCAGACCCCATTCTTCAAAAAGATGTACAGAATCATCTACGTGGCGACCAAGGTCATATACCAAGTCATCACGAGTAATACCCATAAGGTCGTTTGAAACCATACGAGCATAATCTGCAGGATCACTTTCGCCAAGGTAGGTGTTAATCGAAGATAGACCCTGTGCAACCGCACCAGAACGATCCATTGCTGCTTTATCTACCAATTTGACACTAATGTCATGGCCTTGAGCCTTAGCAGCTTCAAGCCATGGACCTAATTCATAAGCTGCGCCGCATGCACCCATGCCGCCGCCAATGAGGAGGATATCGACTTCTTCTTCGATTACCTCTGGGTTTCCAAATTCAGCCATTCTTTAATACCCAAATAATATTTAATCAATTTTTCCGATATGAAGCGGATTACTTACGAATCAGTTTGCTTGGATCGCCTGACTTCTGTGGTTCAAAGTTAGTAGTGAAGTAACCACTGTTACCAATCTTTGAAAGGTCAGCCGCAGCTTTATCTGCATAAGGGTCAATAGAACCTTCAGCAGTTGTACGAATAGGGAATTTGAAACGCTTCAGGTTTCCGTTACGGAACTTGATGGTCCAAACGATTGAATCTGTACCGCGAAGTGGCTGTACTGAACCGCCCATAGGAACGATATCAGCATAAGCACGACATTCGATAGCTTGTTGAGGACAAATCTTCACACAAGAATAGCATTCCCAGCACTGCTCTGGTTCCTGGTTGAATGCACGCATTGCGTGGCCAGTTTCACAGCCATCTTTATCTAATTTCATCAGATCGTGAGGGCAGATGTACATACATGCGGTTTTGTCCTGGCCTTTACAGCCATCGCATTTATCCGTACGTACAAATGTTGGCATGAGTTTCTCTCCAATATAATTGTTATTTCACTGCAGTTAAAAAATTTCCCTGTGCCATTACAGAACCGGCACAGAGGTCTCTAGAGTCTTAATTACTTAAAAAATTCCCCTGTGCCGTTACAGAACCGGCACAGAGGTCTCTAGAGTCTTATATTATTTGAGAGTCTTAATTACTTGAGAGTCTTAATTACTTGGCCGAGTGACCAGATAATTTAATTTCTACTTTCTCGTCATCCTTCAGACTTCCGTAGTAAGCACGGAGAATTGTCAGAACTTCTGGACGGGAGAATTTATCCGAAACTTCCTCACCTTCAGAAAGTGCCTTACGCAATTTAGTACCTGATAACAGGATGCGATCCGGACCTTCATGAGGACATGTTTTCATTGATGCCATTCCATCACATTTGTTACACCAGAAAGTCCAGTCAATCTTGAGTGCTGTTGTTTCCAGTGCATCAGCAGGAATTTCATCGAAAATAGTGTGTGCGTCGAATGGACCATAGTAGTCACCAACACCCGCGTGGTCACGACCAACGATTTGTTGTGAACAACCATAGTTTTGACGGAACAACGCGTGCAGTAATGCTTCACGTGGACCGGCATAACGCATATCCAGTGGGTAGCCCGCTTGAATTACTGTGTTTGGTGCAAAATATTTTTCAATCAATGTACCAATGGCATTACTACGAACATCAGCAGGAATATCGCCAGGCTTCAACTTACCTAATAGAGAATGAATCAAAACACCGTCGAGTGTTTCAATTGCAATCTTGGCAAGATATTCGTGTGAACGATGCATTGGGTTACGAGTCTGGAATGCAGCTACTTGTGACCAACCGCGTTTTTCGAATTCTGCACGGGTTTGTGCAGGTGTCATGAACTGATCACCGTAGGCTTCAGGGAAACCGCCTTGTGACAGAACCTTGATAGAACCGGCCAGGTTAACTTCGCCCTGATCCATGACCATCTTCACACCAGGATGTTCTATGTCAGTCGTCTTGTAGACCTGCATACATTCATGGGCCTTGTCGATGCTGTACTTTTCAGACACCTTCATGGTTGCAATGATTTCATCGCTCTCGGCATTAACTAAAGCAATTTCATCGCCTTCGGAAATACCTTTAGCGGTTACTTCGTCAGTGGAAAGTGTAATTGGAATGGGCCAGAAAAGACCGCTAGCCATCTTGTAGCCATCACATACGCCCTGCCAGTCGGCATGGGTCATAAAGCCATCAAGAGGAGTAAAACCACCGATACCCATCATGATGATGTCACCGGTTTCACGAGAACTGGTTTTAACCTTTGTCAGGTCGGCTGCTTTTTTCTGTTCTGCAGCAAGTGCAGCACCTTCAAGTAATAGAGGTTTAAGGTCACCTCCACCATGTGGATTCACTAACTTTGGCATATCGCTCCTCGATGTCTTAAGACAATTCGTGTTCTTTGGATACAGCTTCTTGGGGGTACAACAGCGAGTATTTCCTAGAGTTGTTTTTGTGATACCGCTTAATACCAAATCCCGGATTTTTACCGGTTTTTGCCCCTCCCATTGGGGCTTAGAGCGCAGTACCTTAATCCTTAATAGACAGAAGTCCAAGCAGTAATATCTTTACTATGCATAAACAATGTTTATTAGGATATTTTAAGATCAATTTTTAATTCATTGTTTTTAATTTTTACATTAAAAACAATGAATTAGGTCAGAGTAGACCGAGTTTATCCGACTGACCATAAATCCCAACCAAATTAGTCTGTCTTTAATCAAAATCAGGCTTTCAGCAATCGAGCAGAATGTCTTTTGTACTGATCCGGGAAGAAGAAGCCGATTTCAGGCTCGATCCCAGTTTTTGCATGACCTTCTCGGCGGTAATCCGGTAAGCGGTGAGCTTGCCTCCGTAGATGCTCAACAGGCGTGGGCTGTGGTCACTATCCACAACCAGTTGGGTATCGCGTGAACGCGAAAAGGGATGCCCCTCATCATGCGGAAGCACGCGCAATCCGGCAAAGCTGTCCAGCATCGGTTTACCCTGATAGTGGGGGAAATAGTGAATAAGGGTTTTTAGCAAATAATCAATTTCTGTTTCCAGAGGATGAACCGCACCCGGATCGCCGGTGTAAACGGTTTCTGTCGTACCCACCATGGTATTACCCTGCCACGGCATCACAAAGACCGCGCGTTGATCAGCAGGGGCTTCTACATAGTAAACACCTTGCATCAGTTCCCCCGGCAGAATGATATGCGTACCCTGCACCAGTTCAATGGGTAATGGCGCATGCGCAAAACTGAATTTATCCAGTACCTGATTTACCCAGGGGCCGGTCGCATTGATCACTACCCGCGTCTGGCACTGGTTTGTCTGGCCTTCTTGTTGATAGCAAATGCTAACACCACCATCCGTTGCATCAGCACTCATAAACTCACAGGGAGCCATCAACTCTGCTCCATGTTGTACGGCTGAGTTCATTACCGCACGGGTGAGTGTTACATCATCGGTTTGCGCATCCTGATAATAAAAAACTTTCTGTAAGTTGTTTGTTGCAAGTCCATCAAGATTTTTCCATTCTTTTTCGGCAACTGTTCCAAACCGGCTTGATGGTTTAAATGAATTCAATGCGGCATATAAACTCAATCCTGCTCTAAATTGCCAGGGACGTCTTGTCGTTTCAGGAAAGACCGGAATATAAAACGGCACCAGTTTCACCAGGTGCGGGGCATTGCGTAACAGGATGGCACGTTCCTGCAAACATTCTTTCACAAGTGATATGTGAAAACTTTCCAGATAACGTAAACCACCATGAATTAATTTGCTTGACCGTGATGATGTTCCACTGGCAACGGTGTGCTGTTCCAGTACCAGTACCGAGTGACCATTGACTGCCAGTGCCTGTGCTACACCGGCACCATGTATACCACCACCTATAACAACGGCATCATAAAACGGATCACCCAAGACAATTCCTTTTGGCCAGTTCAGGGTGTTGTAGCATGTCACCAATGGCCATGGTTTCGATCATTGCCGCACCTTTGTTTGCCAGCTCCAGCGCCAGAACCGGATCAGTAATTTCATACAAACACCATTGCCAGTCACCTGACCACATTGGGCTTTTACCTTTTGGCAATTTTTTATAATTACAAAACAGATAGTCCGGTGATAATGATTGTGCATGTTGTAATGCAGTCTCACCCCATTCCCTGATTACCCAGCCAATGGGGGCAGAGTGATTAATGTGTACATAACGCAGGGCGGCATCATCATAGGAAATCAGTACTGCACGATCCCTGACAGGTGCGAGTATTTTCATGACCAAATCAACCACCATGTAGGCACCGAATTGTTCCATGCTTTCTTCTTTTAATTCAACAAAGATGGTTACTTGTGGCCATTGCAAAAGTAACTCCACCAGTTGTAAAAGTGTTGGTACAGGTTCATCACTGAACGTATCACCAAACCGATCTGTTTCACTTGCGTAAAAAGACGATAATTGCTCTGCTGTGATGTTGTGTATGTTTTCCGGATGGCCTGTTGTCCTGAGCAGATTATCATCATGGAGGAGTACCGGCTCTCCATCGGACGTCATCTGTATATCTATTTCGATATAACACGCACCGGCTTTCAATGCCGCTTCGACAGCAGACAAGGTGTTTTCAGGATAACGACTGGCATATCCCCTGTGTGCGACCAGAAAAGGTATTTCCATATTAGGAAAGAGTACTCCATCAAGTATGTATTGATGGAATACTAGATCATATACAGGGCACTGGTAGTAATTTCGTGTAAATTCCGGGGCAGGTTGATGTCTTTTCTGAGAATGTAATCCGGTTTGATAAGGTCAGAGGAGGGAATCTCATCTTTCGATGTCAGTAGAATGGTTTTTAAATCCTTCGAAGGAGAACTGGACATTTTAATCGCTGCGATCAGACCAATACCATTGAGTGTTTTTACTTCCATTGAGGTAATGAGTAAATCAAACTGGCTTCGTAACAAAAGCTCCAGTGCCTGAAAGCCATCATCAATCACTGATATGCGTAA
>DAOVJZ010000241.1 GCA_030632035.1 Granulosicoccaceae bacterium
GGTGGACGACACTTCACCGTATTAGCGATATATACCTCTTCACGTTTCAAACCAATGGCAAGTAACATCGCATTTAATAACTGACCGGCTCTACCAACAAACGGTTCACCCTGCCTGTCTTCATCAACACCGGGTGCCTCACCAATCACCATCCACCTTGCATTTTTATTACCCACACCAAATACAGTTTTTGTACGGCTGCTGTGCAATTCACAATTAGTACACGCTGCAACACGCGCCTCTAATGTTTCCCAATCAAGAACGGATACATCATCAACCAATGCTTCCTTAACAACAGACTCAACCTTTGGTGCATCACGACGCACCCACTGCGTAATACCCATCGCGGCGAGATATTGATCGTTTATGTTTGATTGTGGTGTGGACATTCAGGAACCTGCTGGTTTTTGTTTATTATAACGAATTGCATTGAACTATGGGAAACTTGAAAATAACAGGGTAAGTTATTGGGATTTAAGGAAATATGATTTTCTGCATAATAGTTTAAAATATTAAACCGCCAAGATTTATGCCCGTATCTTGGCGGTTAAAAACTATAAAGCAGTCATCACGCAATGAAAAAATCAAACTTGTGGATGTGCCCGGTCTTCTGGCTCAAGGATTTTATTCAATGCATTGATATAGGCCTTGGCCGATGCGATCACGATATCGGTATCTGCACCCTGCCCGTTCACAATACGTCCGTCCTTTTTGATACGCACAGTCACTTCACCTTGCGAATCAGTACCAGTGGTGATGTTGTTGACAGAATACAACAACAACTCCAATCCACTATTAACAACACTTTCAATTGCCTTGAACGCAGCATCAACTGGACCATCACCTTGTGCATGGGTTTGTTTTTCTTCGCCATCCATTATTAAGGTCACAGAGGCATCAGGTGTTTCGCCGGTTTCAGAGCAGACTCTTAATGCCACCAGTTTTAAGCGTTCTTCTTCACCCGATAAATTAACTTCGGTGACTAATGCCTGCAAGTCATCGTCATATATTTCATGTTTTTTATCCGCCAGTTCCTTGAAACGTGCAAAGGCATCATTCAATTCATCTTCGGTTTCAAATTCAATCCCCAGTTCCTGCAAACGAGTACGGAAGGCATTACGTCCGGAATGTTTACCTAACACCATGCGGTTGTCACTCCAGCCCACATCCTGTGCACGCATGATTTCATAAGTCTCGCGGCTCTTTAATACACCATCCTGATGAATGCCAGATTCGTGTGCAAATGCATTAGCACCAACAATAGCCTTGTTCGGTTGTACCGGAAAACCGGTAATACCGGAAACCAGACGACTGCATGTAACAATCTGTGTGGTGTCCAGATGATCGACATTACAATCAAAAAAATCACGCCGTGTTTTAACCGCCATCACAATTTCTTCCAATGCGGCATTACCGGCACGTTCACCCAAACCATTAATGGTGCATTCCACCTGACGCGCACCATTAGCAACGGCGGACAAGGAATTGGAAACTGCCAAACCCAAATCATTATGACAATGCACCGAGAAGATCGCCTTGTCGGAATTCGGGATACGTTCGCGCAAGGTCTTGATCAAGTCACCAAACTGGTACGGCATGCTGTAACCCACTGTATCGGGAATATTCAATGTGGTGGCACCGGCATCAATCACAGCTTCAAGAATACGACACAAAAAGTCCGGCTCGGAACGACCGGCATCTTCAGGTGAAAATTCAACATTATCAGTGTACTTGCGTGCATGTTTGACCGCCTTGATTGCCTGCTCGACAACCTGATCCGGTTCCATACGCAATTTCTCACGCATATGGATTGGTGAGGTTGCAATAAAGGTATGGATACGTGCCGAGTTGGCTGGCTTCAGTGCCTCACCTGCCCGATCAATGTCTTTATCCAGCGCACGTGATAAGGCACAAATGGTGCTGTCTTTGACCGCCTCAGCTACTGCCTTGACTGCATCAAAATCACCGGGGCTGGCGATAGGAAATCCGGCCTCAATCACATCCACATGCATGCGTTCCAGCGCCTTGGCAATACGCACCTTTTCATCCTTGGTCATGGATGCACCGGGACTCTGCTCGCCGTCACGCAATGTGGTATCAAAAATAACTAATTTATCACTCATTGTTCTACTCGCTTTTAAAACACGTTACCATCCCCGTATTCGGGTATAGAAAAAGTTCTGGATTATTTGCGTTTTTAGTCCTCGCCAGGAACGAATACGTTATCTGCCCAAAGGCAGGAGCAGGCTGAGTAGTAGTAGAGAAAAGCGGGCACGCGCAGATAATTCCGCCCGAGGGGATGTAGGGGTTAAATCTGTGGTCTGCTTGCATATCATAATAAATCACCGTGTTGGATAAACTATAGCGCCACTTGCCCCGTTTTCCAACCCCGAAATACTATTCTTCTTCTTTCCGTTCATCTTCAGGGATTTTTCGACCTTTCCTTGCCGCCAGATAACGACGCAGGCGATGACCGCGCATTTTGGTAATGGTCATCACCGGACCAGACAACATATATCCAAAGAAGATCAGGAACAGAACCTGTGGCGGGCTGAGTGATATCAGCACGAATACCATCACGATCATCAGGATGGCCACGAATGGCACCTTGCCACGCAGATCCAGATCCTTGAAGCTGTAATAGCGGATATTACTGACCATCAACAAGGCCACGGCGATGGTCAGAAACTCAGCCAAATACGACAGGTTTGCGCCTTTGCCTTCGTAGAAGTCACTCACCCAGACCAGACCAGCCATGACCGCCGCCGCTGCCGGACTGGGTAATCCCTGAA
>DAOVJZ010000015.1 GCA_030632035.1 Granulosicoccaceae bacterium
CTGGCAACCGAGGCCAGTGGCGCTGAAATTATTACAGTCGCTATTCGTCGTACCAATATTGGCCAGAATCCGGATGAACCGAATTTACTGGATGTGGTTTCGCCAGATAAATACACCTACTTACCCAATACCGCAGGTTGTTATACCGCTGATGAAGCAGTGCGCACCTGTCGTTTAGCACGTGAATTACTGGATGGACATGATCTGGTTAAACTGGAAGTGCTGGGCGATGAAAAGACCCTGTTTCCGGATATTGTTCAAACACTGGAAGCAGCAGAAAAACTGATCAAAGAAGATTTTAAAGTCATGGTTTATACCAATGATGATCCTATTATTGCCAAGCGTCTGGAAGAGATGGGTTGTGTCGCAGTTATGCCATTGGCCGCACCGATTGGTTCCGGTCTGGGTATTCGTAATCCTTACAATATTTTGACCATTGTTGAAAATGCCAATGTACCGATTCTGGTTGATGCCGGTGTGGGTACCGCATCAGATGCAGCATTGGCGATGGAACTGGGTTGTGATGGTATTCTGATGAACACCGCGATTGCCGGTGCAAAAGATCCTGTACTTATGGCTTCTGCCATGAAGAAGGGTGTTGAGGCTGGACGCGAAGCCTATCTGGCCGGACGTATTCCGAAGAAACGGTTTGCGAGTGCGTCGTCTCCCTTAGATGGAATGTTTTTCTGATCAATTTAAAACCGCCATACCCATAGGGCACAAGACCTCGCCAAGGAATTTAAATTTCAAAACCTCTTTTTTCCCTTTGTAAAAAAGGGAGTAAGGGGAAGCTTAAAAAACTAGAGCCCCTCTCTTTGTGACCGAAAAAATAAAAAGAACTATCCGCAGTTTTGTGCGCCGTGAAGGACGCATGACGCCTTCTCAAAAGCAGGCGTTGGAAAAACTCTGGCCACGATTTGGAATTGATGTCGATAGTGAAACAATAAATTTTGAAAAAGAGTTTGGTCGACAGGCTTCGTGTATTTTTGAAATTGGTTTTGGCATGGGTGATTCACTAATCAGTATGGCAATAGCTAATCCGGAAAATAATTACATTGGCATTGATGTGCATCGTCCTGGTGTGGGTAATCTGTTAAAAAAGATCGAAGCAAATGAAATCGCCAATGTGCGTGTTTTATGTGGTGATGCAGTCGAAGTATTAAAAAACAATATTGCCAATGAATCGCTGGATGCAGTTTATCTTTTCTTTGCTGACCCCTGGCCCAAGAAAAAACATCACAAGCGCCGTATTGTGCAATCGGAATTTGTTCAACTTGTTCGAACAAAATTAAAATCGGGCGGTGTGTTTCATATGGCGACAGATTGGCAAGACTATGCTGAACACATGATAGAAGTTATGAAGCCAGCAGAGGGGTTTATTAACAAAGGTAATGAAGATGGATTTTTTGAACGTCCTGATTACCGCCCGTTAACCAAATTTGAAAACCGTGGCATCAAGCTGGGACATGGTGTATGGGATATTATCTTTGAAAAAAGTAATTAATTTTCTATAAACAGCTGTGTTAGATTATTAAGATAGGTTCTTCCTTTTTTCGTGGGCTTTAAATATTCGCCTGTTTGTTCCATTAAACCCTGATCCATTGCTTTATTAATAGCATCACTGAAGTTTGAAGTATCCAGCCCGGTGCGTTCTGAAAATAATTGAATGGGAAAACCATCATTTAATCGTAATGCATTCATCATGAATTCAAATATACGATCATTATCAGATAGTTCACGTGTTGATGAAATGCTGGTATCTAAACCTGCTTTCTCAATATAGGCCTGTGGGCTTCGCAATTTTGCGCGGCGGATAATATTCATGTTTTCTGGTGAAGTAATCTTGCCATGGGCACCGGCACCTATTCCAATGTAGTCACCAAACTGCCAGTAATTCAGGTTGTGCTGACATTGTTGTTTATCTTTTGCATAGGCAGATACCTCATACTGTTGAAAACCATTTTCCCTGAGAATGGTTTGTCCGCTTTCCTGTATCTGTATCATTTTATTTTCAGCCGGTAGAGTTGGTGGCTGGTTATGAAACTGGGTATTGGGTTCAATAGTTAATTCGTAATAAGAAATATGTGCGGGTTCCAGCGCAATGGCGTTTTCAATATCGGATTGCCCTTGTTCAATGGTTTGGGTCGGCAGACCAAACATGACATCCAGATTCATGTTTTCAAAACCAGCTTGATGGGCAAACTCAACCGCATTGAATGCAGTCTTGCGATCATGAATACGCCCGATACGTTGTAACAAATCATTATCAAAGCTTTGCACACCAATCGATAAGCGATTAATGCCAATATTCCGGTATTCTGATAATTTATGTTCATCGACTGTGCCAGGATTTACTTCCATGGTAATTTCAGTCTCCGGTGTGATTGTCAGTCGCGCACGTAATTGAGAAAACAATTCATCATAAGATTCTGGTGAAAGTGTACTGGGTGTGCCGCCACCGATAAAAATACTCTGTATTTTTCTTCCCCATACAGCAGGGAGTTCCTGTTCCAGATCGCGAATGAGTGCAGAAACATATTCTGATTCCGGCAATTCGTTTTTTATTTCATGTGAATTGAAATCACAGTACGGACATTTGCGTACGCACCAGGGAATGTGGATATAGAGTGAGAGTGGTATCAAGTTTATTGCTTAAGGAGGCGCACCAGTTTGGTTAGTGCCTGTCCGCGATGACTCAAAGAGTTTTTTAGATCCGGCTCCAGTTCAGCAGAAGAACAATCATGGGTAGGCACATAAAAAACCGGATCGTAACCAAAACCATTTGTGCCTTTTGGTTCAAATAAAATACGACCTTCCCATGTGCCCTGGCAAATAAGGGGTGTCGGATCATTTTCATGACGCATATAGACCATCAGGCATTGAAAGCGTGCTGTGCGCTGTTCTTCCGGCACATCCTTTAATTCTTGTAACAGTTTTTCCAGATTCTTTTGATCTGTTGTGCCTTCGCCAGCATAGCGTGCAGAATAAATACCGGGTGCACCATTCAGTGCATCAACTTCCAGGCCAGAGTCATCCGCGATAGCAGGCAGTTTTGCATGGGCAGATGCATGACGAGCCTTGATAATGGCGTTTTCAACAAAGGTTAATCCAGTCTCATCGGCATCAGTGATATTAAATTCTGATTGTGAAACCACATCCAGTTCTGCACCGGATAGTAACTGGTTAATTTCTTTTAACTTGCCTTTGTTGCTACTGGCTAAAATTATTTTACTCATGGATGATTAATTACCAATGGCTTCTTTTTGTTTTTCAATCAGTTCATTAATGCCTTTTTTGGCCAGTGCGAGCATGGCACTCATTTCATCTTCACTGAAAGGCGCACCTTCAGCGGTACCCTGCACTTCGATGAAGTGACCAGCATCACTCATGACAACATTCATATCAGTTTCTGCATTACAATCTTCTGGGTAGTCCAGATCCAGTACCGGAGTACCTTCAAATATACCAACAGAAACTGAAGCCAGTTGGGCTTGTAGAGGATTTTTCTTGATAATTTTCTTTTCGAGCATATGCTGAATTGCATCATAAAGCGCAACATACCCGCCCGTAATAGAGGCCGTGCGTGTGCCGCCATCGGCCTGAATAACATCGCAATCAACCGTAATAGAATGTTCACCCAATACTTTTAAATCAATAATGGCGCGCAGTGAACGACCGATCAAACGCTGGATTTCCATAGTGCGGCCACCTTGTTTTCCGCGAGCAGCTTCACGACCCATACGTGAACTGGTAGAGCGTGGCAACATACCGTATTCAGCTGTCACCCAGCCTTGTCCCTTACCTCTTAGAAACGGCGGCACTCTTTCTTCAACAGAGGCATTACACAATACCTTGGTATTGCCAAATTCCACTAATACAGAACCTTCTGCATGGCAGGTATAGTTACGGGTCAATTTAATACTACGAAGTTCATCAGGGGCACGCTTGCTTGGACGCATTACTACTCTCCGGTGGGAAAAATCAGAGAGAGGATTATACCTTGTCAGACAAGCAAGTGAAGGAGTAAAGCGGGGAAAATCAGGATTTCTTCAGTTCGTGTTCAAATTCCTTGATGGTGCTCTCAATTTCCCCAATGGCAGAATCCAGTTTATCAACAGATTCCATAGCACGTGATGTAACGGGTTCTTCTTTTGTCTCAGGTTCACTGCTCGTTTTTTCTCCCCCGTTTTTATTTTGTTGCCAATGCAGAGCAATAATCGTGACATTATCACTTGTTGGGTAAGCAATCTGTTCGGCATTTTCGGCCATTGCATCAATGGCCTGTTCAAGTGATTTATCAGCCAGTTCCTTAACCATCATATTATCGCTTAATGTTCCCCATAGTCCGTCAGAACAAAGCAGGATCACATCACCTTCCTGCAGTTTTGTTTTTTTGCCGCGTGTGATCATGGGGGGTGTAGGATCGCCACCAATACATTCGGTTAAATGATTTTTCATCGGGTGTGTTGCCATTTCATCACGTGTAATCTTTCCCTGTTGATACAGTTTTTCAACATAGGAATTGTCACGTGTGCGGAATAATACTTTTTTATCACGAATCAGATATAAACGGCTATCACCAACATGTGCCCAGCTTGCTTCTCCATCCTGAACAATGCATACGATACAGGTTGAACGTGGACTAATCGGTGGGGTTTGTCGTTTACCCATTTCAATAACAGTTTGATGTGTAGCCGCAATCGTCTGAGTAAGAAAATCCTGCACATCATTGATGCGCCCCTTGTAGTCAGTAAAGCGCTTGCCCAGAGTACTGACAACGGCTTGAGCAGCCAGATCACCGCCTTCATAGCCCCCCATACCATCGGCCAGTACCAGCATGACAGCATCTTCCTTTTCAAATATATCAGCTCGGTCTTCGTTACTGTCACGATTACCAAGACGATTGGTCAGGCTGGTTTCAAATTGAGATGTTGAGTTTGTTTTTGTCATATATATTTAGTGTAGTCAGGCGTTATTATTTTTGCTTAATTTTTTTTCAGTGTCAGGCCGACCATTTTTGATGGCAAGCAACATGTCGTCGACATTCTGTGGTCGTAGCATGGCATCGACTTCCATGGACCAGTCAATGGCAGACAATAGATTTTTATCATATTGTTTTCCAAATGCTTCAACTGCGGGTTTCATTTCATCTTTTTCATGCCGATTTTTTGCCGCTGGTGGTGATGTTCCCTCAATACAGGATCGCATGGTTGCACCCATGGAATACAGATCAGTCCATGGTCCTACATAACCTTTTTTATTATATTGCTCAAAGGGTGAAAAGCCGGGTGTAATGACCTGACCTGACTGATATTGTCTGCTTGTTTGTAATTTATGCACAGCACCAAAATCCAGCAACAAAGGTTTGCCACCCAGACAAAGATGAATGTTTCCAGGCTTGATATCAAGATGTAGAAAACCGGCTTCATGAATTGTTTTTAATCCTTCCAGTAGAGGTGGGAAAACAGTCAGTAGAAACTTCTCACTCAGGTTGCCTTTGTATTTCTGGATATAGCTTTGCAGGTTTTGACCTTCTTCATATTCCATGACCATATATATAGTATCGAAGGCTCGGAAAAAATTGGTCACGCGTACAATATTGGGATGGTTCAGATTGACCAGTGCATTGGCTTCCTGAAAAAAGAGTTTTCGACCATGATTAAAACGGGGAGTGGCTTCTTCATCAATAGACTCGACCTTGTTGTCCTTGCCCCGGCGTGCCAGCTTGGCTGGCAGGTATTCCTTTATAATGACCCGTTTCCAGTCCGGTAATTCGGTCGCCATATAGACAATACTAAAACCACCATCCCCCAGCATTTCCTGAATGACATAGTTATTCACGCGCGTACCAAATGGCAGGGCGTTGGGGTTCTTTGAATTAGGGTCTTTGGCCATGTTTTGTCAGTTTCGGGAAATATATGGCTTCCGTATCTACCTGATAAAGTTTAGTATTATTTTTAGCGTGATTCTGCAGTAAAACTTGAGAGAAACCCCATGATTCGAAGTATGACCGCATTTGGCAGACAGTCCCGGCAATGGGACTGGGGCTCACTGGTTTGGGAGGTTAAATCAGTTAACCACCGTTATTTAGAGATTTCTACCCGAATGCCAGAGGATTTTCGGGCGCTGGAAATGAAAATCCGTAGTTTGCTGGGAAAACGTCTTGGGCGTGGCAAGGTCGACTGTGCATTACGTTTCCAGAAAAATGAAGGGCTAGGCAGCACCGAAGTCAGTATTAATGAAGCACTGGCTAAACAAATTGCCACGGTCAGTCGTGAAGTCGATTCCTATCTATATAGTCCAGCACCGGTTAATTCCATGGATGTATTGCGATGGCCCGGTGTGTTGCAAACCCCGGAAATGGATATAGAAACAGTGCATAAAGGCGCGATGGCATTACTGGAAGATACCATTGATGATCTGGTTGATACCCGTTTACGTGAAGGTGAAAAACTCAAACAGATTATTGAACAACGTTTATCCGGAATGCGCGATGTAGTTGCTCAGGTAAAAGACAGGGTGCCAGAAGTATTGATTCAGATGCGCGATAAGCTTGAAGCCAGGCTGGAAGAAATAAAAACTGAAGTCGATCCAGCAAGAGTGGAACAGGAGTTGGTGATGCTGACGCAACGCCTGGATGTCGATGAAGAAATGGATCGACTGGATACACATATAGAAGAAGTTACTCGTGTGTTGGAAAAAGACGAACCCATTGGACGGCGACTGGATTTCCTGATGCAGGAACTGAATCGTGAAGCCAATACACTGGGTTCAAAATCACAGGATGCAGAAATGACCAAAGCATCGGTTGAGTTGAAAGTACTTATAGAGCAGGTGCGGGAACAAGTACAAAATATAGAATAAATTATTTTTTACCGCCAAGAATCTAAAGTTATTAAAATAATTTTGTAATGAGTTAATATTCTGGCGTACCCGATATACGGGGACTTGTGCCCTTTGGGTATAAATCTTGGCGGTAAAAAAGTTTTATAAATATATTAAAAAAAAATCAATATGACTAAAGGTACTCTTTTTATAATCGCGGCCCCTTCCGGTGCGGGCAAGACCAGCCTGGTAAAGGAACTGGTTGATCAGACAGATAATCTGATTGTGTCAGTTTCCCATACCACACGTTCGCCACGTCCCGGTGAAGAGGATGGGGTGAATTATCATTTTGTGGCTCAAGATGATTTTTTGAAAATGATGGAACGTGGTGATTTTCTGGAGCATGCTCAGGTCTTTGATAATTACTATGGGACTTCTCAACGCTGGGTAGAAGAACAGCTCAATACCGGACAGGATGTGATTCTGGAAATTGACTGGCAGGGTGCCAGGCAAGTGCGCCAGATTATGCCGGATTGTATTGGTATTTTTATCTTGCCACCTTCTCGCCAGACGCTCGAAGACCGTTTGCGTTCACGTGGTCAGGATAGTGAAGAAGTCATAGCCCGGCGTATGCAGGATGCCAAGAGTGAAATCTCACATTATGGCGAGTTTGATTATTTGGTGGTCAATGATGATTTTGAGACCGCTTTGGTGGATTTAGCCGCCATTATTCGGGATCAGCACAGTTCTATACCCGTTCAGAGCACTAAATTAGAGTCCATGTTGGCTGATCTACTGGCATAAATAGCCCGATTTAGGTAGAATCCCGCCTCTTGAAACACTAAATCACTGAATTTTCGGGGTACAAAATGGCACGAGTGACTGTAGAAGATTGTCTGGATAATGTAGATAACCGCTTTGAACTGGTTATTTTAGCCACTCGCCGTGCCCGCCAGATTGCCAATGGCAAAGAGCCACTGGTAGAGCCGGAAGATGATAAACCCACTGTGATTGCTCTGCGCGAAATTGCTGAAGGCAAGATTACCACTGCTATTATGGATGCTCAGGATGCAGCTGAAGTCGCCAGGGTATTGGAAGAAGAAGCAGCCGAAGCAGCCGAGGCTATCGCTGATCGTGCAGATGATCTGAGTCGCGGTCCAGTTATTGATACCCAAACCAACCTGTAGGGTTAGCCCGATATTAAGGGCTAGTCATATACCCGTAATCGTTATACTTTATCCCTTAAGAGACTAGTTAATCCGGTCTGTGGGAGAAAGTAGTGTTTTTAATCAGCGATCTTTGTGAGTTACTCGATAAATACCTGGAAAAAGAACAGGTAGCTGAAGTTTATCGCGCTTATGTATTCGGTGCCGAGGCACACGAAGGTCAGCGCCGCGTATCTGGTGAACCCTATATCTATCACCCCATTGCCGTTGCCCGTATTCTGGCGGACATGCACATGGATTCCCCTACTATTGTTGCCGCTATCCTGCATGATGTAATCGAAGATACTGCTACCGCGAAGGATCAGTTGATTAGTGAGTTTGGCGAAGAAGTGGCCGAGCTGGTTGATGGTGTCAGTAAACTGACCCAGGTTGAGTTTGAAAGCAAGGCTGAAGAGCAGGCGGAAAACTTCCGTAAAATGTTATTGGCCATGGCCAAGGACATTCGCGTCGTTATTATCAAACTGGCTGATCGATTACATAACATGCGTACGTTGGGTGTTATGCGTCCAGACAAACGTCGTCGTATCGCACATGAGACATTGGAAATTCATGCACCTATCGCTAATCGTTTGGGGATGAACACAATTCGTCTTGAACTCGAAGACCTGGGTTTTACTGCATTATATCCCACGCGTTATCGTGTCATTGATGAAGGTGTGAAGAAGGCGCGAGGTAACCGAAAGGAAATTGTTAAAAAAATAGAAACAGCTATTAAACGACGTATGCGTCAGGAAGAACTGACGGGACAAATCCTCGGGCGACAAAAACATTTATACAGCATCTATAAAAAAATGCGTGATAAAAAACTTCCATTCTCGGAAGTATTTGATGTGTATGCCTTCCGTATTGTTGTAGATAAACCTGACTCCTGTTATCGCGTACTGGGCGTAATGCATAATTTATACAAACCAGTGCCTGGTAAATTTAAAGATTATATTGCCATTCCCAAGGCAAATGGATATCAATCATTGCATACTGTTTTATTTGGTCCATTTGGGGTGCACATAGAAGTTCAGATCCGTACAGAAGAAATGAACAAGGTCGCCGAAGCCGGAATTGCAGCGCACTGGTTGTACAAGGGTGGTGAGGAAGGTTCCAGATCACCACAGCAACGTGCACGTGAATGGTTACGTGAATTACTGGAAATGCAAAAAGGGGCCGGGGATTCGCTAGAATTTCTGGAAAATGTAAAAGTTGATCTGTTTCCAGATGAAGTTTATGTGTTTTCACCCAAAGGCAATATTATGGAAATGCCACGTGGTGCGACAGCGGTTGATTTTGCCTATGCCGTGCATACCGATGTAGGGGATAGTTGTGTGGCGGCCAAGATTGATCGACGTTTATCACCCTTGCGTACCGAGTTGTTAAATGGACAAACAGTTGAGATCATTACGGCACCTGGCGCCAAACCTAATCCCAGCTGGTTAAATTTTGTTGTAACGGCCAAGGCACGCGCCAATATACGTCATTATCTGAAAAACCTGCGTTACGATGAAGCGATTGCATTGGGTAGGCGATTGCTCGATAAATCACTGGGTGAGTTTACTTTATCACTGGATAAAATTGATCCAGTGCGGTTGGATAAATTACTGGAAGAATATCATATGGAGTCTCTGGGCGAGTTGCTCGAAGATATTGGTCTGGGTAATCGTTTGTCATTACTGGTAGCACGCACGTTGGCACCTGAGCAAGAAGGTGAAACTGAACAGGAATTAACAGGTACTTCACGGCCATTAGCCATTCGTGGCACAGAAGGTATGCTGGTAAATTTTGCCAAATGTTGTCGTCCCATACCGGGTGATCCCATTCTGGGTTTTGTCAGTACCGGTCGTGGTATTGTTGTGCATACTGAATATTGCAAAAATGTAGCAGAATATAAAAATCTTCCGGAAAAATGGATCGACGTACAATGGGAAGATAATATTGATCATGAATTTCCAGTTGACTTGCGTGTTGAAGTGGCCAATCGTCGGGGTGTGTTGGCCACGGTGGCTGCGACGATTGCTGATATGGATGCCAATATTGAAAATGTTGAAATTAAGGAACGTGACGGACTATCCAGCACACTCAGGTTTACTGTTGATGTAAAAGATAGAAATCATCTGGCAGATATTATGCGGAATGTTAAACATCTGGATATGGTCGTGCGTATTAATCGTATGCGCGGCTAGTTTTTTGAGGAAAAAATAATGAAAGAAATTATCAGTACAGACAAGGCACCCAAGGCAATTGGTACTTATTCGCAGGCAGTCAAATGTGGTCAAACAGTTTATCTTTCGGGTCAGATCCCATTGGTGCCAGAAACAATGGAAATGATTGAAGGTGATATCAGCGCCCAGATCAAACGTGTATTTGATAATTTAAGTGCTGTATGTACTGCCTCTGGCGGGAGTTTGGCGGATATTGTTAAACTGAATGTGTTTTTAACCGACTTGTCCAACTTTCCTGTAGTGAATGAAGTCATGAGTCAGTATTTTACCGAGCCTTATCCTGCGCGCGCCGCAATTGGCGTGGCGGCATTACCTAAAGATGCCGGGGTTGAAATGGATGCAGTCATGGTGATGGAATAATAGTTATTTTCATCTATGGATACTGTTGTCAGTAAAACAGAAAAAAAAACCGGTTCCCGGCCAGGGACACTGGCGGCATGTCCAGTAACTCATTTAAAAGGTATTGGCAACAAGACGGCTGAGAAATTAAAACGGCTGGGTATTGCAACTGTGCAGGATGTGCTGTTTCATTTACCACTGCGTTATGAAGATAGAACACGCATTACACCCATCGGCAGTTTACAACCATTTGAACCCGCAGTTGTTGAAGGCATTGTTGAGCTTGCAGATATAAAGTTCGGTAGGCGACGCATGTTGTTATGTCGTATCAGTGATGGCACCGGATTTATTACCCTGCGATTTTTTCATTTTTCAGCGGTTCAGAAAGAAGGTTTGGCAAGAGGCCGCCGTATACGTTGTTATGGTGAAGTCAGGAACGGTCCCCAGTCTCTGGAAATTGTGCATCCTGAATACAGCTTTGTTGAAGAAAATGAAACGATGCCTGTTGAGGAAACACTAACACCAATATATCCCGCTACCGAGGGGGTTCACCAGTTAACACTGCGCACACTGACCGATAATGCATTGGTTTTGATGCAAGAAATGCCCCTGCAAGAATTATTACCAGCCGCGCTATGCAAACGTTTGTCATTTCCGGATTTGCATGAGGCAATTAACTGGATACATCGTCCACCTAATGATGTTTCCATTTCAATGTTAATGGATGAAAAACATCCAGCCAAACAGCGCCTTGTATTTGAAGAGTTACTGGCACATCAAATAAGTATGAAACAATTACGTCAGCGCGCACGAAAACACCATGCACCGGTAATTAAAGAAAAAAACAGGCTGGAAGCAAAATTACTGGAGACTCTGCCATTTGTGTTAACAAAGGCACAACAAAAAGTGATTGGTGAAATAAAAGATGATCTGGCTAAATCATTTCCCATGCAAAGACTGGTGCAGGGTGATGTGGGTTGTGGTAAAACACTGGTTGCTGTTATGGCGGCATTATCTGTTGTTGAAGCCGGGATGCAAGCAGCGGTTATGGCGCCAACAGAAATTTTATCCGAACAACACTTCAATAATTTCTGCCAATGGCTGCAACCACTGGGTATTCATATTACATGGCTAACAGGAAAACAAAAAGTAGCTGAACGCAGACAGGCACAGGAAGAAATTGTAACTGGCAAGGCACAAATTGTGGTTGGAACCCATGCACTTTTTCAGGAAGACGTTAGCTTTAATAACCTGGGCTTGATCGTAATTGATGAACAGCATCGTTTTGGAGTTCACCAGAGAATGGCCCTGCGTGAAAAAGGCAAGAACGGACAGCAATATCCACACCAGCTCATCATGACGGCAACACCTATACCACGCACATTGGCAATGACGGCCTATGCTGATCTGGATGTGTCAGTGATTGATGAACTTCCTCCAGGGCGTAAGGAAGTCGAGACTATTGTAGTTTCTAATGACCGGCGTGATGAAATAGTTGCGCGTGTTCATCATGCCTGCAAGGAAGGGCGGCAGGCATACTGGGTGTGTTCATTGATAGAAGAATCGGAAGCCCTGCAGTGTCAGGCTGCATCAGATACAGCTGTTTTGTTGCAGGATTGTCTACCGAAATTAAAAGTGGGTTTGATACATGGACGGATGAAACCCAATGATAAAGAACAGGTGATGTCTGCCTTTAAGCAGGGTGAAATTGATTTGTTAGTAGCAACAACGGTGATAGAAGTAGGTGTTGATGTACCTAATGCGAGTTTAATGGTGGTAGAAAATTCAGAACGTTTTGGTTTGGCACAATTACATCAGTTACGCGGGCGTGTTGGTCGTGGTAGTGAAAAAAGTTCCTGTGTTCTGATGTATCAGGCACCGTTGTCCGAGAATTCACGCACACGTCTGGCGGTCATGCGTGAAACCAGTGATGGTTTTAAAATTGCACAACGCGATCTGGAAATACGTGGCCCGGGTGAAGTATTGGGAACAAGACAAACTGGCATGATGCAATTTCATATTGCAGATCTCATACGTGATCAGGCTTTGATCCCGGACGCAAATAAAACTTCAGAAGAATTGCTGGCACAATATCCTGAAAATGCCGGATTGATTGTGCGGCGCTGGCTGGGTGAAACAGAAAAATACGGGAATGTGGGTTAATGAGTGATCGTCTTTATCAATATGCTCTACTTATGCGACTGGATCGGCCTATTGGCATTCTGTTGTTACTGTGGCCGACCTTGTGGGCTTTACTCATAGCTGGAGAAGGTCATCCTGATGGACTGGTTATGTTTGTTTTTGTAACAGGTGTGATTTTAATGCGCTCGGCAGGATGCGTGATTAATGATTATGCCGATCGCATTAAAATTACACCTGTTACAAAAACAAACATAACCAGTCCATCAGGATGACCTTCTCCGGCTATGAGTAAAGCCCACAAGGTCGGCCACAGTAACAACAGAATACCAA
>DAOVJZ010000126.1 GCA_030632035.1 Granulosicoccaceae bacterium
AGCTTGTGTGACTTAAACGTAAGGCAGGTTTTACAAACCAGCCAAGGGTTTCAATCGGGAGGGCCACACCAGGCTTCAGGTTCAGACGATGTCCGCGTGTGTTGATGTCATGATCAAAATAAACGTATTGAGCATCCAGGAGGTAATCAATACCAAACCCTTGCTCAGGTAATACGCCATTAAATGCAAAGCGGGGCAGACGCTTGTAGGGTCTGGATCCGGCTGCAATTGAACTACTAACAGTCTGGAATGTTTCCAGTAATCCGGAGGCAGTCCAGTTGTTGGTTGAGTAATTAATTTCGGCCTTTCTATCAAGGTGAGTGATGCTGGAGGTAGTCAGGCTTCCTGACAGGTCAGTGAAGTAATCATTGTCTGAAACTTCGTTATACAAGAGACGACCACTCCAATGGTTACCAGGATTCCATGTGTTCAGGAAAGAAACCAGATTTCGGTCTTCACTGTAAAGGTCATCATCAGGCAGGTATTCCACGTTCAGGAGACCATTATGTTCCGGTGTTAGATAACGAAATTCGCCAGCCAGTTGTGCGCCGCGATCAGACATGTAACGTAATGTTGTTGTCAGATCCTTGTCAGGCGCGATATTCCAGTAATAGGGAACAGATAAGTCAGCACCGCCTTCAGAGCTGGAACCAAAAGAGGGTGTCAGTAAACCGGACATACGTTCATCGGTAATGGGGAACTGCATATAGGGTGTATACATGAACGGAACACCCATAAAGCGTACAGTTGTGTGCCAGGCTTCACCGCGCCCTTCATCATGTTTTAAATGAACTTCTGATGCGCGCAATGACCAGTCTTCATCTCCCGGATCACAAGTAGTGTAACTGGCATCAGTTAATTGGGTCAGGGTTCGCCCTTTCTTTTCAATGGTACTTGCTGAACCATGTGCGTGTTTTGAAGCCAGTTTATAAGTGGCGTTATCAAATTTTCCCTGACTCTGTGCGAGATCGTAATTGGCCTTGTCAGCATTAATACTCAAGGTCCCTTTTGAATAACGGACATTGTTTTTTGCATCAACTACATTGGTCGTTTTGTTGTAGTCCATGAGATCGGCAACCATCTTTTGTGTGCCGCGTTTGATCACTACGTTTCCCTTGAAGTGGGAAATATTCTTGTCGCGTTCCATTTCCACTTCGTCAGCTGAAACATTGACGGGTGATTTGCTGTCATCAGCTGTGGTTGCTTTTTCCATCGCATCGCTAACAAAGGTCGTACGGCACAATTCACCACTTTTTGATTTGGCAACACCGGTGTTGTTTGCCAGAGAGGATGCACCTGCCAATCCGTCTTCAACAGACATCATGGCTGCCGGGCGTGGTGATCTTTTAACAGGTATGGTTGCTCGACGTGGTACGGGGTCGCCCGCGGTACAGGTCATTTGACCATTTTCAATGGTGCGACAGTTCCACCCCGTGGTTTCGGCTGCCATGATTGGGCTGAACAATAAATTTCCGGATATGGTGAGTAAGGTTACAAATAGCTTGTTGCGGGTCACGATATTTCTCTTTTTTTATATTTTGTTAGTACACTAGTATTCTATCTAGGTACCGCCCCCAAAATCGCATAAAATTGCAGTATCTTCAAAGGTTTTATCATAACATGAATCGTATCGTAGCGATGTATTTGAGAAGGTTTGAGTCAGGATGCCAGAACGTTTGCAGGAATTGAATAATTGGCTGGCCAATCAGCCAGAATTAGGAAAATATGAGATTGCGCCGGCCTCAGCCGATGCCAGTTTCCGCCGTTATTTCAGGGCCTCTTTTGATGGAAAAAGCCTGATTGTTATGGATGCCCCGCCAGACAAGGAGGATTGCGGACCCTTTATCCAGATTGGACGTGCCATGCGGGAAATGGGACTAAATGTGCCTGAAATTCTGGCAGATGACCTTAAACAGGGGTTTTTACTCCTGAGTGATTTGGGCAAGACTTCCTACCTCGAACAGCTGAATCAGGACACGGTGGGGCGGCTTTACGGTGATGCCATCGGGGCGTTGGCCACCTTGCAGGTCTGCGGTCACAATTACAGTGAAATATTCCCTCCTTATGACCGTGAATTGTTGATGGCCGAAATGGAACTGTTTCGGGAGTGGTTTTTATCCAGACACTTGGGAATCAGCCTGACGCCTGAACAACATAAGGTGCTGGATCAGGTATTTGATGTGTTGGTCAAATCTGCACTGGAGCAGCCACAGGTTTGTGTACACCGGGATTATCATTCCCGTAACCTGATGGTTTGTGAACAACACAATCCCGGCATTATTGATTTTCAGGACGCAGTAATGGGGCCATTTACCTACGATCTGGTGTCATTATTGCGCGATTGTTATATCGAATGGCCGCGTGAGCAGGTCGAAGCCTGGGCACTGGGGTTTCAGGAGCTGGTATTACACTCAGGTATTATTAAAGAAGAAAATGATGAGCAATTCCTGAAATGGTTTGATCTTATGGGGATACAACGTCACCTCAAGGCCATTGGTATTTTTGCTCGATTAAATATTAGAGATAACAAACCGGGTTATCTTGCCGATATCCCTCGTACACTGGGATATGTACTGGACGTTAGTTCACGTTATCCTGAATTATCAGAATTACACAACCTTCTCAACACACTGGGAGTGAAGGACAGAGCATCATAGTTTCTGTTTTAAAGCATAATCAATGAAAGCCATGATTCTGGCGGCCGGACGCGGTGAGCGTATGCGGCCACTGACAGACAAAACGCCCAAGGCACTGTTACGTGCCGGTGGTCAATGTCTTATCGAATATCATCTAAAGGCACTGGCTACGGCCGGTATTACCGATATCGTGATCAACTATGCATACCTTGGTGAGCAATTTCCGGAAAGACTGGGAGAAGGTGAACGTTATGGTGTTTCCATTTCGTACTCACCGGAAGGGGAAACAGGGCTTGAAACGGGTGGCGGTATTTTCAATGCACTCCCTCTATTGGGTGATTCTGCCTTTATCGTGATTAATGGTGATATCTGGACTGATTATGCCTTTACTTCCATTACTGAACCAGAGGGACTTGCGCATCTGGTGATGGTCAATAATCCAGAACACAATCCAGAAGGTGATTTTGCATTACAGGAAAAACAGGTGCAGGCAGAAGGTAAGAACCGATATACATTCAGTGGCATTGGTATTTATCGCCCTGAACTGTTTGCCAATTGTGAAGCGGGCTCATTCAAATTAGCACCGTTATTAAAAGAGGCAATACAGAAACAACAAGTCACGGGTGAACATTTTACAGGCCAGTGGATTGATGTCGGTACACCGGAGCGTTTGCAGTCACTGGATAAAATGTTAACTGCCAGAGAAGGAAACTGATCCGTGGGTCAGGAGATTGATCAATCGAAGTTTAAAAAACAGGATTTCAACCATTTCCAGCAGGCGCTGGAAAAAGAAACCCAACTCTTGTCTGAATGGTTTGCTGACAACGCCTTTGCTAATGATGAACTGACTGGAGGCTTTGAACTTGAGGCCTGGTTGATTGATGATGATTTTCGTCCGGCACCCATTAATGATCAATACCTCAAGGCATTAAATGATCCACTGGCCGTGCCTGAACTGGCCAAATTCAATGTTGAAGTAAACAGTACGCCGCAATGCTTACATGGTAATGCATTAAAACGCATGGAAATGGAGCTTAATAAAACCTGGCAGCATTGTAGTGAAGTAGCGCAGGAAAATGATGTTAAATTATTAATGACCGGTATTCTTCCAACCGTGCGTGATAGTGACCTGACTCTGGAAAACATGTCACACATGACACGTTATAAAGCGTTGAATGAGCAGGTGCTTCGAATGCGTGGTGGTAAGCCCATCAAGCTGGATATAAATGGGCGTGAGCATCTTGTTACTGAACATAAAGATGTGATGCTGGAATCTGCCGCCACGTCTTTTCAAATCCACATACAGACACCACTGGATCGGTCAGTAGATGGTTACAACACATCAATTGTTTTGTCTGCCCCTATGGTAGCAATGTCAGCGAACTCACCTTATTTATTTGGTCGTGATTTGTGGGATGAAACGCGTATTCCATTGTTCGAGCAGTCAATTGCAGTAGGTGGCATGGCGGGTGCCGCTTTTGGTCCTGTTCGTCGCGTATCCTTTGGCACTGATTTTGCCCGTGGTTCATTAATGGATTGCTTTGAAGAAAACCTGCAACACTTTCCTGTATTGTTACCCATTCAATATGATGATGCACCGGAAAAAATGACACACCTTGCATTGCACAACGGTACTATCTGGCGATGGAATCGTCCTTTGATTGGCTTTAATAAAAAAGGTGTGCCTCACGTGCGTATTGAACATCGTGTAACACCGGCAGGCCCCAGTGTGATTGACTTGATGGCCAATGCGGCATTCTTTTTTGGCCTTTCAAATTTTTATCTTTATGAACCCGGTGAATCATTGGCTGGAAAAATAAGTTTTTCACAGGCACGTGATAATTTTTATGCGGCCTCTAAACGGGGACTGGATGCCACTTTTGTATGGGAAGAAAAAAATGTTCCTGCTCATACATTATTAAAAGAAAAATTATTACCCAATGCAAGAAAAGGTCTGGAGCTACTTGAACTGGCTACGGATGATATTGATACTTATCTTGGTGTTGTCGAAGCCCGTCTTGAGAAAGGTTGTAATGGCGCAATATGGCAGCGGCAATTTGTTGAAAAATACGGACGTGATATGAAGGCGTTGACAGAAGCTTATTATGAAAGGCAATGCAGTGGATTGCCGGTTCATGAGTGGGATATTTAATGCTGACTATTCTTGATCAAATTCCGGAAAATATACTGGAACTTCATGCTACTCAGTTACATGAGGTTTTATCAGGACCTACCCTGATCCATCTTGAAGGCCGGCAGATACAGCCTGTTTTTGTGTCCGTGTTATTGCATGGCAATGAAGATACTGGTTGGGAGGCAATCAAGGCGCTACTGAATAAATACAAGAGCAACCCGCTGCCACGATCGTTATCAATATTTATTGGCAATGTTGAGGCAGCACGACACAAACAACGTTATCTGGATAGCCAGCCTGATTTTAATCGCATCTGGATGGATGGAGAGACCCCCGAGCATGCCATGATGCAACAAATAATTGATGAAATTAAATCAAGGGATGTATTTATCAGTATTGATGTCCATAACAACACCGGACTTAATCCGCATTATGCGTGTGTGAACCATGTGGGAAACAAATTTTTGCA